>NZ_QWGT01000620.1 GCF_003576405.1 Clavibacter lycopersici | reverse complement strand
CATCGAGCCGAAGGACGGCGGCAACGTCGTCAAGATGGTCGGCCACAACCTCGACAACGACTACCGCGACCTCGACGCGACCATCACCACGGAGCACCCGGGCGCCGAGGTCCACTTCTGGAGCGTCGCCTAGCTCACCTCGATGCCCCGGCCGACCTGCAGCAGGCGGTCGACCAGGAGCACGAGCAGCACGCCGGCCGCGTACGCGGCGAGGTCGACGGGGTCATACCCCGTGCCGAGCAGCAGTCGG
>NZ_QWGT01000619.1 GCF_003576405.1 Clavibacter lycopersici | reverse complement strand
ATCGGCGAGGCCGCCGGAGCCGGCCATACCGACGCCGCGCGCCTCGAGCAGCCCGTCGCCGCCCCCCACCGCTCGCGCCGCTCGGCGCGCCGCACCACCCCAGATGGAGAACCCGAATGAGCAACCCGAACCCCGCATCCGCAACCGTGAGCGGCCCCGGCCCGGTCGTCGTCGCCGGCGCCACCGGCGACCTCGGCCGCCGCATCGTCCGCGAGCTGCTCGCCGCCGGGGCGCGCGTCCGCGTCCTCAC
>NZ_QWGT01000618.1 GCF_003576405.1 Clavibacter lycopersici | reverse complement strand
GGCCGGCGAGGCCGCCCAAGCGGGGTGGGGTCTCCTCGCGGCCCGTGCGCGGCGCGGGCGGCGCCTCGACCGGCGCCTGGGCCAGGTGCGGGAGGACGATGGGCTCGGTGTCGGGCTCGTCGTCGTCTCGCCACTCGGCGCGGGGACGCGGGCGCGGAGCAGCGGACGGCGTCGGCGAGGATGAGGAGGGCACGGCCGGACGCCCGGCGCCGGAGGGGGCGCCGGTGCGCGGCACGGGCAGCGGGCTGACGGGCC
>NZ_QWGT01000617.1 GCF_003576405.1 Clavibacter lycopersici | reverse complement strand
ACGGGCTGCACGGTGTCGATGTCGGGATCGGCGCGGCGCTCGGCCGCGCGGGCGGCGGCCGCGGCGCGCGCGCGGGATCGCTGGCCGAAGATCATGCTGGGAGTCTAGGACGGGGCTCCCGTGCGGCCGGTCGTCGGAGTCGCTCCGCGTCGGTCCGCGTCCTCGGGCCGACCGCCCGCCGATCGCCCGTCGGGGGCTGCGGGTAGCGTCGCGGCATGGCCGACACCGTCTCCCCCGCCCTCGCCCGCCGCGTGGCCCTC
>NZ_QWGT01000616.1 GCF_003576405.1 Clavibacter lycopersici | reverse complement strand
CGAGCGCGGCGGCCTGCGCGGCACCGGTCGCGGAGTCGACCGGGACGTCGGCCCGGGCGAAGCGCTCGCGCTCACGAGCGGTGACGAGGAGCGCGACGGGGTCGGCGAGAGACGGGTCGTCGCCCGCCAGGCGGCGGCCGAGCTCGCGCGGCGACTCGGTGTCGGGAACGCGGATCCCGAGGTCGACGGACTGGTCCTCGGCCTCGCGCCAGGCGGTGCCCGCCGGGGCGTCGCCCGCCTCGAGCGCGCGCAGCCGTCCCGCACGCCA
>NZ_QWGT01000615.1 GCF_003576405.1 Clavibacter lycopersici | reverse complement strand
GCATCCGCCGCCCGCCGCCGCGCGCCCTCCGCCAGCGCCCCGCCGAGCGAGGCGTCGTCGCGCTCGGCGTGGTGCTGCCGCACGTACAGCTCGAGGTCGGCGACGCGCTTGGCGTGATCCGCGTCCTGCGCGAGCGGCGCCGGCCCGAGCGCGTGCGCCACGTGCGTCAGCGTGTCCTCCGCAGCCCGGGCGACGACGGCGCGCACCCGCTTGGCGAGCAGCCGCCCCTCCTCGCCCGAGGCGAGCCCGCGGTCGACCAGCGCGGCGGCCTC
>NZ_QWGT01000614.1 GCF_003576405.1 Clavibacter lycopersici | reverse complement strand
CGCCCTCGCGCGCGGCGTCGCCGTCGTCTCCCGTCGCCGGGCTCGCCGGGCTCGCGGCCGGCTTCCGCCGCCCGGTCACCACGATGAGCACCACCGCGGCCGCCGCGAGCACGACGATGCCGATGCCCACGCCGACGTAGGGCGCGACGCCCTGCTCCTGGCCGGACGCGGTGCCCGGATCCGCCGACGACGAGCCGGAGCCGTCGGAGGAGGTCACGCCGGATCCGGCCGCGCCCTCCTCGGCCGCCGCGCAGCCCGGGCCGTCGGGGGTGCCCG
>NZ_QWGT01000613.1 GCF_003576405.1 Clavibacter lycopersici | reverse complement strand
GTGGAGAAGGCGCACCTCGCGGCGCGGGCGGCGGCCGAGGCCGACGAGACGCCCGCCGAGGCAGCGACCGCGGCGGCCTCGGATCCCGTCGACGTCGAGCGGTCCGTCCTGCCGCCCATCGACGGCTACGCGCCCGAGGGCCTCGCGGCCGCGGTCGACGGATCCGGTCGCGTCGCGGTCGACGCGATCCCCGAGGTCCTCGAGCTCCCCGGCGGCGCGTGGGCGGGCCGCTGGGCCGTGACGCTCGCGCAGGCCGCCGTGCGCGTGCTCGCCTCCG
>NZ_QWGT01000612.1 GCF_003576405.1 Clavibacter lycopersici | reverse complement strand
GGCGATGGCCGCGTCCACCTCCGCGTACATCGGCGCCACGTCGTCGCGGGCGAGGCGCTTGGCGGTGGCGGGGTTCATGCCGGTCATAGCGGGGGTCTCCTCCGTCGCCCGGGAGGGGTGGCGGGCGACATCCGACTCTACGCCCGGGCGGATCCACGACCGGTGGGCGGCCGGATCCGCGGGGCTCAATGCACGTGCTCCAGCAGGTCGAGGCCGACCACGCCCAGGGCGTCGCGGACGGCGAGGCGGGCGCGGAGGTCGGCGTCGTCGAAGTGCG
>NZ_QWGT01000611.1 GCF_003576405.1 Clavibacter lycopersici | reverse complement strand
CGCGATGGGGGTCTCGGGGATGGCCGCGCCCGCGACCTCGATGCCGGACAGGCCGACCTCCAGGCCGCCGAGCTTCACGCGCTCGTCGTGCTTGAGCGTGCCGGTGGCGGTGAGGAACGTGCCCGCGGCGAGGCCCGAGATGGTGTCGGCGGTCGCGTCCTCGTCGCCCTGGCGCTTGTAGGTGAGCTGCACCGCGCCGGACTCGTCGCGGAGGATCACGAACTGGATCTTCTTCTGATCCCGGACGGTCTCGACCCAGCCGGAGACGGCCACGTCC
>NZ_QWGT01000610.1 GCF_003576405.1 Clavibacter lycopersici | reverse complement strand
CCTGGTCGGCTGGCCGGCGCGTGAAGCGCAGCGGGTGGCCCCGCAGCCCCGGCACGCCAGGCGCACGCATCGGGCGGATCCCTGCACGGGCGAGCAGGACCTCGACGGGCGCGTAGCCGCGGCGGCGGAGGGACGCGGCGGGCGAGGGCACCGGGATCACCTCCAGGGGCGACGCGGGGGTGGAGGCGGGGGCACCGTCGCGCTCGGCGGCGGCGACGGCCGCGCGGACGGCCCGGAGGAGGGGCGCCGCTATCGCCCGCGCCGCGTCCGTGCGACCG
>NZ_QWGT01000609.1 GCF_003576405.1 Clavibacter lycopersici | reverse complement strand
CTGCTTCGTGATCCGCTTCGGCCGCCCCGCCGAGCAGCTCGCCGAGCGCCTCTGGGAGAGCCGCCGCCTGTCCTTCGCGAGCTCCGCCAACCCGTCGGGCAAGGGCAACCGCGGGCGCGTCGAGGGCATCGGGGAGCGCATCGAGCAGCAGGCCGACGTCATCGTGGCGGCCGACGACTACGTCGCCTCCATCCAGCCGGGACTCGACGAGACGAGCCGCCACGAGCAGGGCGTCATGGTCTCCATGGTCGACGCGTCCGGCGCGCTCATCCCCGAGCAG
>NZ_QWGT01000608.1 GCF_003576405.1 Clavibacter lycopersici | reverse complement strand
CCTGCAGTTCTCGGAGCAGCAGTGGAGCCGCTGCAAGAGCTTCGACGGCTTCTCCCCCACGGGTCCCGTCGTCGTCACCCGCGACGAGGTGCCGGATCCGCAGGACCTCCGCATCACGACGGTCCTCGACGGCGAGACGGTGCAGGACGGCCGCACGAGCGGCATGGTCCGCACGGTCGCGCGCCTCGTCTCCTACCTCTCCACGTCGTCCACGCTGCAGCCGGGCACGCTCATCTCCACGGGCACGACGAGCGGCGCCGGCTACTCGCGCGACCCGCAGATCT
>NZ_QWGT01000607.1 GCF_003576405.1 Clavibacter lycopersici | reverse complement strand
GTCAGCCGCGCGCTCGAGCGCCTGCTGATCCTGCACGAGGACCACGAGCAGAACGCGTCGACGTCGACCGTGCGGCTCGTCGGATCCACCGAGGCGAACATGTTCTCCTCGGTCTCGGCGGGCATCGGCGCGCTGTTCGGCCCGCTGCATGGCGGCGCGAACGAGGCCGTGCTCTCGATGCTCGGCCGCATCCGCGACTCCGGCGAGGGCGTCGACCGCTACGTGGAGCGCGTGAAGAACAAGGAGGACGGCGTCCGCCTCATGGGCTTCGGGCACCGCGTCTACA
>NZ_QWGT01000606.1 GCF_003576405.1 Clavibacter lycopersici | reverse complement strand
ACCAGCGTGCCGGTCGCGACCGCGGCCACGAGAAGTGCGACCGCCGTGACGACGACGTGCACGGTCAGCGTCACGAGCACGGGCGGCCGACCGTGCGACCGCCGCTCGAGGAACGTCCCCGCGACGAGGCACGCCATCGCCGCGGCGGGCAGCAGGTACGCGACCGGATCCGCATCCGCCGCCCCCGCCTGCGACCGCACCACGAGCACCACGCCCACGGCGCCGAGCGCGAGCCCGGCCCACTGCGCGCCGCGCACACGCAGCCCGAGCAGCGGGCCGACGAGCGTCG
>NZ_QWGT01000605.1 GCF_003576405.1 Clavibacter lycopersici | reverse complement strand
CGGGCCAGGCCGTCGCGCAGCGCGTCGGCCGTGCGGGCGGCCTCGGCGACGAGCGCGCGCTGATCCTGGTCGAGCCCGTCGTCGTCCGCCGCCGCGGGCCGGTTCGTCAGCCGGGTGACCAGGGCGAAGGCGGCCAGCTCCGGCGTCCCCCCTGGCAGCACGGACGCCCGGGTCGCGGCGCGCTCGGGGAGCGCGGACAGCGGTGCCGCGGCGGCGGTGATCGCGGCGCGGAGCAGGTCGGCCGGGGCGGCGTCGACTGCGTCGGTCCCGCCGGGGGATGCGGCCGGCGCG
>NZ_QWGT01000604.1 GCF_003576405.1 Clavibacter lycopersici | reverse complement strand
CCCGCGCCCGCGGTGGCCGGATCCACGCGGAGGAGGCCGGCGAGGTGCGCGAGGCCCGCGTCGAGCGCGCGGACGTCCGCCGATGTCGCGCCCTTCTGCGGGCCGTAGACGGCGGCGGCGCCCGCGGGTCCGGTGAGGGGCGCGTCGACGTCGCCCAGGATCAGGGCACCGCCCGCGGGGAGTGCCCGGATCCCCGTGAGGTCGAGCGCCGCGATGCCCGCGAGCGCGCCGCCCCCGTCGCCGGCCGGGGATCCGTCGACCTGGACGGCGCGGGCGCCCAGCTCGCGGAGCGCG
>NZ_QWGT01000603.1 GCF_003576405.1 Clavibacter lycopersici | reverse complement strand
TCGCCTTCGACGCGCGCGAGCCCGGCACGGACGCGGGCGCCTGGGACGCGGATCCGCGCTGGGACGCCCTCGCCGCGCCCGACCTGGCGGGGCTTGCCGCCCTCCTCGTCGTCTCGGCCCATGCCGACGACGAGTCGATCGGCGCCGCGGGGCTGATGGCGTCCGCGGCCGCGCGCGGCGTGCCGGTGACCCTCGTGATCGTGACGGACGGCGCGGCCTCGCACCCCGGATCCCCCACGCGCACGCCCGGCGAGCTCGTCGCCCTCCGCCGCGACGAGGCCCGTGCGGCCCTCGAC
>NZ_QWGT01000602.1 GCF_003576405.1 Clavibacter lycopersici | reverse complement strand
CGGGCGTGCGGTTCGCCGCGGCCGTGGTGGTCGTGCCGGACGACGCGCTCGCGCAGCCGGTCGAGCGGGTGGAGCGCGGCCGGAACCGCGGCGCGCTCGTCGTCCGCCGGTCCGTGCTGCCGCTCGTGCTGCGCGACGGCGTCTCCGAGGAGGGGCGGCTCAGCGTGGCGGATCCCTACGCCGTCCGGGCGCTCCTGCGCGAGCGGCTGACGCTGCTCGGTCCCGCCGCGGGCTGAGACCGCGCGCCGCTGCCGTCGCCGCACCCGACGCACGAGGGCCCGCCGCGACGATCGCGGCGGGCC
>NZ_QWGT01000601.1 GCF_003576405.1 Clavibacter lycopersici | reverse complement strand
GGCTTCAGGGTCGTGCCGTCGAGGTTGAAGATGTAGACGTCGTTCATGACCGCGCCGTCGCCGACCTGGACCGAGCCGGTGAGGCGGCTGGTGCCGGGGTCGATGACGAAGTCGGTGAGCTTCACGACCGTGTCGCCGGCGGTGAGGCTGATGCCGGAGCCGTCGTGGTCGATCTCGCCCTGGACGTAGGGGCGGTAGTCCTGCTCGGGGTCGTAGTACTTCACGTTGCCGCCGGTGATGGGGAACGCGAGGGTGCCGGTGGCGCCGTCGAGGGTCGCGGTGCCGATCACGCCGGGGGTCAGGCC
>NZ_QWGT01000600.1 GCF_003576405.1 Clavibacter lycopersici | reverse complement strand
CCGTGCGCCGGGCGGGCCCGCGCAGCAGCTCGGCGCCGTCGCGGGCGATGCGGGCGGCGGTCGGGGGCAGGCGGGTCACGGATCCGTGCGCCACCGACGCGGGCAGGTCCTCGCCGAGGTCCGCCGTCATGCGGCCGTGCGTGGCGCGGGCGGAGGCGACGGAGATCTGCTGGCCGACGACGGTGCGGAAGAGGGTCGAGCGCGCATCCAGCGTGCCGGGGATCCGGAGGCCCGGGGTCGCGCGCACGGCGGCGGCGAGCGCGGGGTCGCGGGCGAGGTCGGCGTCGATGCGCGCGGCGTCCGCGTC
>NZ_QWGT01000599.1 GCF_003576405.1 Clavibacter lycopersici | reverse complement strand
CGGTCACGCGGGCGTCGGATCCGCGGCGGCGGCCGGCTCCGAGGGGGCGGCCCCCGCCGACGCCATCGCGAAGAGCGCGACCGTCGCGCTGACCCGCACGTCGTCGTCGCCGGGCCGGCGCGCGGAGTCGTCGTGGAGCACGGTGCCGAGCTCGCGGGCGAGCTCCTGCACGCGGATCCACGTGCCGGCGGAGACGGTGAGCTCGGCGTCGGTGACCACCGGGCGCGTGCCCTCCGCGTGCTGCGCCGCGCGGCGGGTCAGCTCGGCGGCCACGAGCGGCAGGCCGCCGTCGGCGACGCTCACGAGCCG
>NZ_QWGT01000598.1 GCF_003576405.1 Clavibacter lycopersici | reverse complement strand
CGGCGCCCTCGTGCCCGCTCGCGTGCCAGAGGCGGGGCAGCCGCGGATCCGGCCCGACGACGGGCAGGTGGTCGGGCAGGTACGGCCGGAAGCCGCCGTAGGAGCGCATCGCGTTCGCCTCCACGAGGAAGGGGAAGAGCCGCACGGCCTTCGCGGCGAGCTCCTCGAGCACGGCCACGCGCAGCGACGCGTCGAATCCCACGCGCTCGCGGCTGGATCCGATGAGCACGGTCCCCGACGGCGTCGACTCCACGACGCCCGAGGTCTGCAGGGCGCCGTCGCCGGATCCGACCGCGCCCACGTAGTCGCCGTCG
>NZ_QWGT01000597.1 GCF_003576405.1 Clavibacter lycopersici | reverse complement strand
GCGCTGGCCGAAGAGGTCGGAGCGCAGCGCGTAGACGATGCCGAAGATGAACAGCCACAGCACCGCGAGGAACGCGAGACGGAGGACGAGGAGGGTCAGCTCGGTCACGACGCTCCCCAGAACCCGTCGTCGTGGCCCCGGCCCCGGGCATCGCGGCCGCCGCGCTCCTCGGTGGCCTGCGGCACGACGCGGAAGGTGATGGTGGTGCGGCCGATGCGGACGACCGACTCGGGCGGGAGCGGCGCCTTCGTGACGGGCGCGCCGTTCAGCTCGGAGCCGTTCGTGGAGCCGAGGTCGCGGACCTGGGCGCGGGAT
>NZ_QWGT01000596.1 GCF_003576405.1 Clavibacter lycopersici | reverse complement strand
GTGACGACGTGGTCATCGCCCCCATGGCCGACGGCGGGCAGGGCACGCTCGACGTGCTCGCGGCGGCGGTGCCGGGCGCCCGCCGCGTCCCCGTCCGCGTCACCGGACCCGACGACCGGCCCGTCGACGCGCACTGGCTCCTCCTGCCCGACGGCACGGGCGTCGTCGAGGTCGCGTCGACGAGCGGCATCACGCTGCTGGATCCGCTCCGCCCGCTCGCCGCCCACACCCGCGGCTTCGGCCAGGCGATCCGCGCGGCCCTCGACGCCGGCGTCCCGCGCCTGCTGCTCGCGCTCGGCGGCAGCTCGTCCACCGA
>NZ_QWGT01000595.1 GCF_003576405.1 Clavibacter lycopersici | reverse complement strand
CCTCGAGCTGCGCTGGCCGACCGTGATGACCGACGGCGGCGATCCGGAGGCCCCGGTCGTCGACGTGGTGAACGTCGGTGCCGATCGGTGGATCCCGCGGGAGGGCGACGCCTTCGTCGCGATCGGCGCGTTCACGGAGCCGGGCGCGCCAGTGCCCGGCATCTCCTTCGCCTTCACGGGCGGGCAGCGCGGCGCCGTGGCGCTGGATCCCGGCGACAGCACGCGCGTGCCCGTCGCGATCCCGGCCGGCGACTGGGCCGCGCTGCGTCCGGGCCCGCACGATCTCCACGTCGCGCTCGTCCTCCCGCGCGCGCGTCC
>NZ_QWGT01000594.1 GCF_003576405.1 Clavibacter lycopersici | reverse complement strand
CGCGAACCGGCCGGCATCTCCTCGGCGCGTGATCCCGCGCGGTGGGCGGATCTCGTCCGCTGGGTCCCCGACGCCCCCGTCCTCGTGTCCTCCTCCGGCGGCCTCGGGCTGCGCGGCGCCCCCGCCCTGGTCGCGCCCGTGCTCCGGGGCGTCGTCGTGCAGCTCGTGCACGCCCTCCCGCCGGACGACCTCCGCATCGCGTCGCGCCCGCCCGGCCCCGAGTGGGACTGGCTCGAGCGGCTCCCGCACGCGGCCGAGGGGCTCCGCGAGGGACCGGGTACGGCCCGCCTCGGCGGGGAGGGGGTCGCGCCGGACGAGCCGGGC
>NZ_QWGT01000593.1 GCF_003576405.1 Clavibacter lycopersici | reverse complement strand
CCTCCGCTTCGCGCAGGGCGTGGGCGTCGGCGGCGAGTGGGGCGGCGCGGTGCTGCTCTCGAGCGAGTTCGGGGATCCACGGAAGAGGGGCTTCTGGTCGTCGGCCGCGCAGGTCGGCCCGCCCGCGGGCAACCTGCTCGCCAACGGCGCGCTCGCGCTGCTCACGGTGCTGCTCACCGAGGAGGACTTCCTCGCCTGGGGCTGGCGCGTGGCCTTCCTCCTCTCGGCGCTGCTCGTGGCGTTCGGCCTCTGGATCCGCCTGAAGCTCGAGGACACCCCCGTGTTCAAGGCGCTGCAGGAGCGCGGCGACCGGCCGAGCGCGCCC
>NZ_QWGT01000592.1 GCF_003576405.1 Clavibacter lycopersici | reverse complement strand
CCTCCGCTTCGCGCAGGGCGTGGGCGTCGGCGGCGAGTGGGGCGGCGCGGTGCTGCTCTCGAGCGAGTTCGGGGATCCGCGCAAGCGCGGGTTCTGGTCGTCGGCCGCGCAGGTCGGGCCGCCCGCGGGCAACCTGCTCGCCAACGGCGCGCTCGCGCTGCTCACCGTGCTGCTCACCGAGGAGGACTTCCTCGACTGGGGCTGGCGCGTCGCCTTCCTGCTCTCGGCGCTGCTCGTGGCGTTCGGTCTCTGGATCCGCCTGAAGCTCGAGGACACCCCCGTGTTCAAGGCGCTGCAGGAGCGCGGCGACCGGCCGAGCGCGCCC
>NZ_QWGT01000591.1 GCF_003576405.1 Clavibacter lycopersici | reverse complement strand
TCGCCCACGCCCAGCGCGCCCTCGACGACGCGCACGAGGCGGCGCCGCGCGATCCCGTGCGCGCGGTCGCGGCGTCGCAGGCCGCGACCTCCTACTCCGCGCAGGCCATCGAGGCGGCGCAGCGCGACCTCGACCAGGGCGGCGGATACGGCGGCTACGGCGGGGGCGGCGGGATGATGGGCGGCGGATCCGGCATCGGCGGCGCGGTCGTCGGGGGCATCATCGGCGGGCTCCTCAGTGGCGGCGGAGGCGGCGGCGGCGGCTGGGGTGGCGGCGGCGGATTCGGCGGAGGCAGCTTCGGCGGAGGCGGCGGCGGATTCGGCGGA
>NZ_QWGT01000590.1 GCF_003576405.1 Clavibacter lycopersici | reverse complement strand
CCGGCGGCTTCGCGCTCACCTACAAGGTGCTCGCGGGGTTCGAGGACACCGGTCGCGCCCGCCGCGGGTACTTCATCGAGACGCTCGGAGCCGCGCAGTTCAGCACCGGCGGCACGGTGGACCGGCTGCGCGGGTTCACGCGGGATCCCGACGCGGGCGAGCGGGCGTTGAACGCGCTGACGCTCGCGGCCACGGATCCGGCCAACGCGTACGGCGCCGCGCTGCCGTGGCCGCGGCTCGACGGGCAGGGCGCCGGATCCGACGCCGGCGGCGCGGACAGCGGTCCCGGGGATCCGGCCGAGGACGCCGTGGCGGCCGTCGCGGAGTCCG
>NZ_QWGT01000589.1 GCF_003576405.1 Clavibacter lycopersici | reverse complement strand
CGCCGGTCGGGGCCGCGCCGGGGCGTGCGGGCTCGTCACGGATCGGCGTGATCGTCACCGTGGTGCGCCGCCCGGCCGCGACGTACGGCGCGAGCGCGGTGCGGAGGTCGCGGGCGTCGGCGGGGGCGAGGTCGGCCTCGTGCAGGATCCCGTCGAGGCCGAAGCGCACCGTCTCGGTCGTGCCGTCCGCCGCGTCTCCGCGCCCGTCGTCGTCGCGCGGATCCACGTCGTCGGTCATGTCGTCTCCTCGAGCTCTCGGTCCCCCTCCGGCAGCCTAGGTCGCCGCGCGGACATCGCCCGTGCCACAGATGAGAACGATTCTCTTCTAGGCTG
>NZ_QWGT01000588.1 GCF_003576405.1 Clavibacter lycopersici | reverse complement strand
CGCGTTCGGGGCGATGAAGAGGCCGTTGCCGATGCCCGCGAGCAGCAGCGGGACGAGGAGCATCCAGCTGTTCAGGTCGGCGGCTGCGGTGTTCAGCAGCACGAGCCAGAGCCAGATGAGGCCGACGCTGACGAGCGCGGTGCCGATCACGAGCACGGTGCGGCCGAGTCGGTTCGTGAGCCGGTTGCTCTGCGAGGAGCCGACGATGCTGCCGATCGCGAACGGGATCGAGACGAGGCCCGACTGGAGCGCCGTGTTGCCGAGGCCCGACTGCCAGAGGATCGAGATGGTGAAGAAGATGCTCGTGAAGGCCGCGAAGTAGACCATCGCGAG
>NZ_QWGT01000587.1 GCF_003576405.1 Clavibacter lycopersici | reverse complement strand
CTCGCGATGGTCTACTTCGCGGCCTTCACGAGCATCTTCTTCACCATCTCGATCCTCTGGCAGTCGGGCCTCGGCAACTCGGCGCTCGAGTCCGGCCTCGTCTCGATCCCGTTCGCGATCGGCAGCATCGTCGGCTCCTCGCAGAGCAACCGCCTCACGAACCGCCTCGGCCGCACCGTGCTCGTCATCGGCGCCGCGCTCGTGAGCGTCGGACTGATCTGGCTGTGGCTCGTGCTGCTCCACACGGCGGCCGCGGACCTGAACAGCTGGATGCTCCTCGTCCCGCTGCTGCTCGCGGGCATCGGCAACGGCCTCTTCATCGCCCCGAACGCG
>NZ_QWGT01000586.1 GCF_003576405.1 Clavibacter lycopersici | reverse complement strand
CCGCGCTCATCCGCCCGACCGGGCGCCCGCGACCCGGGTGCCAGCGGCCGGCGCCCCCGCGTGCCCGTCGCGCGGCGGCGCGGTCTCGATCAGGATCTGCGACAGCACGCTCGTGGGCGTGACGCCGTCGAACTCGGCCTCGGGATCCAGCAGCAGGCGGTGCGCGAGCACGGGCTCCGCGAGCGCCTTCACGTCGTCGGGCACCACGTAGTGGCGGCCGTCGGCGGCGGCCCACGTGCGCGACGCGCGCACGAGCGCGAGGGCGCCGCGCACGCTCGCGCCCAGCCGCACCTCGGGCGCCGTGCGGGTGGCGTCGACGAGGCGCACCACGTAGTCG
>NZ_QWGT01000585.1 GCF_003576405.1 Clavibacter lycopersici | reverse complement strand
CCGGCGCGTCGCCCGGCGCGAGGGCGCCGTCGGGATCCGGCACCACCGGCTGCAGCTCCCCGCGGACCAGCTGCACGCTGGTCCCCCAGTCCTCGGAGCTCAGCGCGAAGAGGCCGGCGGGCGCGAGCACGACGTGGTCGACCTTGCCCGCGCCGTCGAGCGGGCGGACGTCGTGGAAGATCGTGGCGCCCATGCCGAGCGATGCCGCGGCGCGCGCGGTCGCCTCCTCGGCGAGGGCCTTGGCGAGCAGCCAGCGGACGTCGCGCGGGGCGCGGCGCACCAGCTCGGGCGACCACGGATCCACGCCGAGGTCGGCGCCCGGCGCGACGCCCTGCCAC
>NZ_QWGT01000584.1 GCF_003576405.1 Clavibacter lycopersici | reverse complement strand
GAGCGCGCCACCTCGGCCGTCGCGCGGTGCGCGCGCCGGCTGGCCGGCGACGCCTGGTCGGACAAGGGCGGCGGCACGTCGGGGGCGCTGTGGGGGCTCGTGCTCCAGGCCGTCGGCGACGCGCTCGACGACGAGGACGCGGATCCGGTGACCGCGCGGGCCGTCGCCGCGGGCGTGGGAGCCGCACGCGACGCGGTCATGGGCCACGGCAAGGCCGCGCTCGGCGACAAGACCATGGTCGACGCGCTCGTGCCGTTCGCCGACGCGCTCACCGAGCGGGTCGGGTCGGGCGCATCGCTCGCCGACGCGTGGGCCGCCGCGAGCGACGCCGCGCGGGAGGCCGC
>NZ_QWGT01000583.1 GCF_003576405.1 Clavibacter lycopersici | reverse complement strand
GAGCTCCTCGCCGGGCCCGCGGAGCTCGAGGCCGGTGGAGAGGAGGAGCACGACCGGTCGGCGACGCACGGCGACCGTTGCGACGCCGGCAGAGGCGAGCACGCCCCAGTGGGCCGGGAGGACACGCGTGCCCGCGACGACGAGCACGCTGCCCGCGGCGAGGTCGCTGCCCTGCGCGCGGACGTACGCACCCGGATCCACGGGCGCGGCGAAGGAGACGACGGCGTCGGTGGCGGCCTCGTCGACGAAGCGGTCGGGCGTCGCGGCCTCGATGGGCACGATCGCGTCGGCGCCGGGCGGGACGGGCGCCGACGCGATCGTGCCCATCGAGGCCGCGACGCCCGA
>NZ_QWGT01000582.1 GCF_003576405.1 Clavibacter lycopersici | reverse complement strand
TCGCCCGGCTCGGCGCGCGCCTCGGACGCGAGACCGGCGCGCCCGTCGACGTGCGCGCCGACGCGGGCATCGGATCCGTCGACCGCGACGCCGAGGTCGTCCTCCTCCGCTGCGCCCAGGAGGGCCTCGCGAACGTCCGCCGCCACGCGGGCGCGACCGCCGTGGAGCTGGTCCTCGCCCGCGACGGCGACGACGTCGTGCTCACGATCCGCGACGACGGCCGCGGGTTCGACCCCGCACGCGCGTCCGGCGGCTACGGCCTGGACGGGATGCGCCGCCGGCTCGACGCGGCGTCCGGGCGCCTGGACGTCGCGAGCGGTCCCGACGGCACGCGGCTGACCGCCCGGA
>NZ_QWGT01000581.1 GCF_003576405.1 Clavibacter lycopersici | reverse complement strand
GCCCACGCGAGCACGGCGTCGAGGTCGGCGCCCGTCTCCTCGGCGACCACGCGCGCGCGTCGGGCCAGGCGACCCGGCCGCAGGGCGATCGCGGGGGTCGGGTTCGCGAGGACGTTCGCCGTGTCGAAGCCGGGGTCGCCCGCGAGCGCCTTCGGGTCGATGGCGCGCCAGCCGTCGCCGTCGCCGTCGCCCTCGCCGAAGCGCAGGACGTTGCCGTGGTGGACGTCGCCGTGCAGCACAGCGGCGGGCCCGGATCCGGCGAGCAGCTCGCGGGCCACCGCCGCGCCGCGGTCGAGCGACCGGGGGAGCGGGCGCTCGGGCTCGACCAGCTCGCGGAACCACACGGCGAGC
>NZ_QWGT01000580.1 GCF_003576405.1 Clavibacter lycopersici | reverse complement strand
GCGAGGGCCTCAAGACCAAGCTCGAGGGCGACGACTGCACCGTCGACCTCCAGTACGCCGACAACAAGACCGACGCGCAGATCAGCCAGATCCAGAACCAGGTCGCGGGCGGCGCCAAGATCCTCGTGGTCGCGGCCGTCGACGGCAAGACCCTCGGCCCGGCCCTCGAGGACGCGAAGAGCCAGGGCGTCACGGTCATCGCCTACGACCGCCTCATCAACGGCACGGACGCCGTCGACTACTACGCCACCTTCGACAACTACAAGGTCGGCACGCTGCAGGGCGAGTTCATCCGCGACACGCTCGACCTCGACAACGCGGCCGGGCCCTTCACGCTCGAGCCCTTCGCCGG
>NZ_QWGT01000579.1 GCF_003576405.1 Clavibacter lycopersici | reverse complement strand
CCGCCTCCGTGCTCACGACGCCATTCGCGAACAGCTCCGGGAGGACGATCGCCGGATTCTCCGGGGCCGAGTACCTGTCGAAGGCATCCAGGCGGGGGCGGAGGATCTCACGACAGGCGTCGCCGATGGCGCGCCACTGCGCGACGGACTCGCGCGAAGGACGGTTGTCCAGACCCACGTCGAGGTACTCCTCGAGGTCGGCGACCCGTCCCTCCGCGAACCATTCCCCGGTGAAGCCCAAGATGGCGGTGATCAATTCCAGGAGTCCGTCGGAGACCTCGTGGCCGCATGCCTGCGAGAGCGTCGCGATGTAGAGAGCCTGCCGGCGGCCGATCTCCACGCGCGGCAGCAGCC
>NZ_QWGT01000578.1 GCF_003576405.1 Clavibacter lycopersici | reverse complement strand
CTCACCGCGTTCGACGCGACCGACGAGGACTGCATCCAGGTCCTGCACGCCGTGAACCTCACCGAGGTGCTCGCCCGCAACGAGCTCGGCCTCGACGCGCCCGTGGGCGAGGACGGCATCATGCTCTCCGGCGGCGAGCGCCAACGCCTCGCGATCGCGCGCACGCTGCTGTCGGCCCCGCCGATCCTGCTGCTCGACGAGTCGACCTCCAGCCTCGACGGCCTCAACGAGCAGCTGCTCCGCAAGGCCATCGACGCGGTCGCCGAGCACCGCACCCTCATCGTGATCGCGCACCGGCTCTCGACCGTCGTCGACAGCGACCTCATCGTGGTCGTCGAGAAGGGCCGCGTCGTC
>NZ_QWGT01000577.1 GCF_003576405.1 Clavibacter lycopersici | reverse complement strand
GCTCGACGCGCCGGAGCTGCGGCGGCTCGCGCACGCGATCCCCGACACGATCCGGGAGCTCGTCCGCCGCCCGCCCGCCGTGTCGAGCACCGCCGCCTGGTGGGCGGGCCTCGCCGAGGACGCGCGCCGCGACCTCGCCCGGGGCATCCCCGAGCTCGTCGGGAACCTGGAGGGCATCCCCGTCGTCGACCGCGACGCCGCCAACCGGCGCCTCCTCGACCTCCGCGAGGCGGAGCTCCACGCCGATGCCGCGACGACCCCCGGCCGCGGAGCGCAGCAGGCGCTCGGCCGCGACCTGGCCATGCTCGCGGAGGTGCGCCGGGCGCTGGAGCCGGAGGCGGGCGGCCCCGCGCG
>NZ_QWGT01000576.1 GCF_003576405.1 Clavibacter lycopersici | reverse complement strand
CGGTCGGCACGGCCGCGCACCGCGCCACGCTGCCGGTGGGCGGGATCGCGCTGCCCGTCGGGCTCGTGCTGGCGCTCGCGACGCTCGCGTGCCTCCTGGTCGCGTTCCGCCTGCTCCTCGTCGACCGCCTGCACGCGCTCTGCCTCGGGCTCGGCGTTGTCGCGGCCGTCGCGGTGCTCGGCACGCGCGGGCCGAGCGGATCCGTGCTGTTCCCCGCCGACGGGATCAGCCAGGTGTGGGCCGTCGCACCCGCGATCCTCGTGGCCGCGGTCGTCGTCTGGCCGCGGTTCTCGACGCGCGCCCCCGGCGGCGGCGCGCGCTCCGATGCCGCTGTCCCCGCGGGATCCGACGCCCCGGCCCCG
>NZ_QWGT01000575.1 GCF_003576405.1 Clavibacter lycopersici | reverse complement strand
TCGGCCTCGCCGGCCCGGGCGCGGACGTCCGGGCGGGCGCGCTCGAGATCGCCGGCCGCGACCTCCGCGACGCCGGTCCCCGCGAGTGGCGGCGCGTCCGCGGCACGGGGGTCGGCCTGGTGCTGCAGGACGCGCTCTCCTCCCTCGACCCGCTTCGCCCCATCGGCCGCGAGATCGGCGACGCCCTCCGCATCCATGGGATGCGGGACGCCCGCGCCAGGCGGGCGCGCGTCCTCGAGCTCCTGGAGCTCGTGGGCATGCCGGATCCCGCGACGCGCGTCCACCAGCGCTCCGGCGAGCTCTCGGGCGGGCTCCGACAGCGCGCCCTGCTGGCGGCGGCCCTGGCGCTGGATCCCCCGCTCCTCGTCGCCGA
>NZ_QWGT01000574.1 GCF_003576405.1 Clavibacter lycopersici | reverse complement strand
CGGGCAGCGCCTCGCGCTCACGTCCGTCGACGGCCGCTGGGCGCTGTACGACGCCGACGCGCGCGCCCTGGTCGTCGACGGGCGGACGGTCGACCTCGCCGGATCCGTGGCCGCCGACGCCCGCGTCGCCCTGCAGCGCGCGTCCTCCGACGGGACCGGCGTGCTCGTCGCGCACTCGGGCGGGCTCATCGACGTGCCCGTGGCGGGCGGCGACCCCGTCGTCGTCACGGGCGCGGTCCGCGGCGAACCGGCGCGCCCGGTCCGCGTGGCCGGCTGCGAGTACGCGGGCTGGACGGACGGATCCGGCTGGCAGCGCTGCCTCGCGCCCGCGGAGATCTCGGGCGGGGGCGACCGGGACGCGCTCCGCACGGCC
>NZ_QWGT01000573.1 GCF_003576405.1 Clavibacter lycopersici | reverse complement strand
GCCGAGGAGCTGCGCCGCGCCGCCGAGGCGTCCCGTCGGGCGGGCGACCTCGCGGCGGCCGCGTCCGACCTGTTCCGGGCGATCGCGCGCGAGCAGGCCGAGCGCACGATCGTGGCGGTGGATCCGGGCACGACCGCCCGCGGGTTCGCCCGCCGCGCGGGATCCGCGCACCCCGACCACGCCGCGCGCCTCGTCGTCGCGGCCGACGACTTCGACGCCGTCCGCTACCTCGGCCGACCGGGCACCGAGGAGATGCTCGACCGGCTCGAGGCGCTCGACCGCGACCTGCGGACGGCCGCGCCCGCCCGGCACGAGCCCGTCGGCGCAGGACCCCGGTGACCGCGCCCGCCCACGCCGCCCTCGCGACGGCCGAGACC
>NZ_QWGT01000572.1 GCF_003576405.1 Clavibacter lycopersici | reverse complement strand
GTCCTCGAGGTCGGTGCCGACGGCGACGATCGCCGTGGCCGACGCGCGGGATGCTCCGGGGGCGAGCGGTTCCGGCGGCGGGCCCGCCGGTGCCGAGCCGGACAGCACGAGGCGGCAGTCGCCGCCGTGCGCGTCGACCTCCCAGCGCCCGGTGCCCTCGGGCGCGAGCTCCCACAGCCACGTCACCTCCTGCCGCTCCGACCGAAGACCGGCGACGGGCAGCGCGGATCCGGTCGTCGTCGTGCCGTCCGCGGACCGGGCGACGGACCCGCGCGAGGCGGCGGCGGCGAGCCCGCGCGGATCCCCGAGGAGCCCTCCGCTCCGCAGCGGACGCGTCGACCAGACGGCGCCGCCCCCGGGCGCGGCGCGGCCCGCGA
>NZ_QWGT01000571.1 GCF_003576405.1 Clavibacter lycopersici | reverse complement strand
GGTCATCGGCCGACGCGCGCGTCCGGATGCGCGCGGCCCGTGGCCGGGTCGCGCACCAGCAGGACCCGGAACGGCACGGCGCCCTCGACGCGCCAGCCGGCGGGCACGCGGAGGGCGAGCTCCACGGGCGTCCAGCTGCGGCGGATCGACCGGAGCCCGTCGACGTGCACGAAGGATCCGCGCGCCACGAGCCGGGAGGCGGGCCCGTAGAGGGCGTAGGCGACGCGGCTGCGGGCGATGTCGCTGTGGAACGCGCGCGGGGCGAGCTCGGCCGAGTCGGCGAGGAGGGCGTCGAACGCGGCGTGCCGTTCCGGGTCCTGCTGGTGCGCGACCCGGCCACGGGCCGCGCGCATCCGGACGCGCGCGTCGGCCGATGACC
>NZ_QWGT01000570.1 GCF_003576405.1 Clavibacter lycopersici | reverse complement strand
CGCTCGCCGCGGACCCCGGCGTCCGGCACCTCGTCGCGGAGGCGGCCCTCGCGCAGGACGCGCTCCTCCCGCAGCTGGTGGCGCTCGCGGACGACGTCGACCGCGCCGTCGACCACGGTGACCGCTGGGCCTCCCTGCTCGTCGGCGCCAAGGTCCGGGCGACGCGCACAGCCGGCGAGGTCGTGCGGCGGGCGGTGGAGGTCGCGGGCGGGGGATCCTTCCGCACGGGCGACGAGCTCGGCCGCCTGTACCGCGACGTGCTGGCCGGCGGCTTCCACCCGTCGAGCGACCGGCAGGCCGCCGAGACCATCGCGACCACGCTCCTGGGGCCCGTGCCGCGCGCCTCCTGAGCGCCGGCCGGACGGCCGGTGGGGACGGCG
>NZ_QWGT01000569.1 GCF_003576405.1 Clavibacter lycopersici | reverse complement strand
GCGTCGACATCCCCCGCGACCGGGACGCCCGCCTCGCGGAGCGCGCCCTCGCGGGCAGCGCCGCTCTGCGGACCCCCCTGGACGGAGTCCTCGCTGGCGGCGCCCCCCTGCGGACCCGCGGCGGGGCCTCGTCCCCTCGTGCCGCGGGTGGTGCGTCCTCGTGCCGCCGTGTCGACCATGGATCCTCCGTGCCGTCGTGTGCGCCGGCGTCCCTGCCGGCACCGGCCACGCTATGCACGGATCCTCCACCCGCCGAAAATCACGTCGCGGGCCTCCAACGCGCTCCCGCGGCGGGCGGCCGCGGGTTGTGGGAACCCTCAGCGGCGGGCGGATCCCCGCCGCCGCGGCACTCCTGCGCGGCGGCGGCGGGAGGCGCGGCA
>NZ_QWGT01000568.1 GCF_003576405.1 Clavibacter lycopersici | reverse complement strand
GGCGCAGCTCCTCGGCGGAGCGCCGGTCGTCGGATCCGAACAGGCCGTCGCCGCGCGCGGCCGCCCGCCTGCGGTCCCGCCGCGGCGCCCCGAAGACGAGGAACGCCACGACGACGACCGCGAGGACGAGCACGCCGATCACCACGGGGGCGAGGTCGGCGAGGCCGCCGCCCGCTCCGCCGAGGAGCCCGGCGATCCAGTCGCCCACGGCCTGCGCCGCCAGGTCGAGCGCGTTCGGCCTGGCCGCCTCGTACTCCGGCTTCGCGAGCTCGTCGAGGAGCAGTCGGCGCGCGCCGTCGGCGTCGGGATCCAGCGGCACCGCGGCCGCCCGCCCGACCGCGCCGAGGAGGAGGGCGGCCGTCACGCGCGTCCCGGGGAGCCCGCGGTCGTG
>NZ_QWGT01000567.1 GCF_003576405.1 Clavibacter lycopersici | reverse complement strand
CCCGCACGCAGGGGACCGCGCGGGGCGCCGTGCCAGGCGCCGCGCCGGACGGTGGGCGTCGCAGCTCCGACGCGCCGTGGCCGCCCTCGCGGTGGCCGCCGGGGTCACGGCCATGCTCCTCGGCGCCGCGGCCGCCCGGGAGCCGTCGCGCCACCCGGATGCCCTCGAGTCCGCGGCGCACGCGGACGGCATGGTCGTCGCCGACGTCGTCCTCGACGAGCCTCCCGCCCCGGTCGCCTCGCACGCGGGGAGCGGAACGGGGCCCGCCGGCCGGGTGCGCCTCGTCGCGCACCTCACCACCCTGCACGTCGGACGCGGGGACGGCGGCGGCGCGGGCGACGACGACGACGACGACGACGACGACGACGACGACGACGACGTGATCCTGCCCGCCCCG
>NZ_QWGT01000566.1 GCF_003576405.1 Clavibacter lycopersici | reverse complement strand
CACCGACGCCGTGTCCGCCACGTCGATGCGCGTCACGCCGCCGTCCTGCTCGGTCACGTCCACGCGGGGCGCCGCGTCCGACTCCACCGCCTTCGGGGCCGTCGTCAGCTGCTCGCGCCGCTTCTCCGCGAAGTCCGGGTCGCGGTCCTCGTCGTGCTCCTGGTCCTGCTGCATGGGTGCGCCTCTCGTCCCGACCACCGTACGCGGGCGGGCGACCGCCCCGCCGCACCCTCCGCCCTCCGCCGCGCGCCCTCCGCCCTCGGGTGGATCCCCGGCCGCCCGCCCCCGCGTACCGTGGCGGCATGAGCGCACAGGAGCCCACGACCCCCGACCTGCCCCCGGCCCCCGGGATCCCGGTCGCGCCGCCCGTCGACCCCGGCGCTCCCCCGGCGGCCAGCA
>NZ_QWGT01000565.1 GCF_003576405.1 Clavibacter lycopersici | reverse complement strand
CCGTCCGTGCGCCGCGTGCGCAGCACGTGCTCGAGGTGATCCGCACCGAGCGGCTCACCCCGCACCTCGTCCGCGTGCACCTCGGCGGGCAGGGCACGCGCTCGCTGCTGGAGCAGGCCGCCCCCGAGCGGCTCGCCGCGACCGACGCCTACGTGAAGCTGATGCTCCCGCAGCCCGGATCCGGCGTCGTGCCGCCGTTCGACCTGCCCGCGCTGCGCGCCGCCCTGCCGGCCGAGTCGCTGCCGGCCGTGCGGACCTACACGCTCCGGCACGCGGATCCGGCGGCTGGCACCTGCGCCATCGACTTCGTGGTGCACGGCGACGAGGGGCTCGCGGGGCCGTGGGCGGCGACCGCGCAGCCCGGCGACCTGCTCGCGGCGAGCGGACCCGGCGGGCTTTTC
>NZ_QWGT01000564.1 GCF_003576405.1 Clavibacter lycopersici | reverse complement strand
CGACCGCCCGGGACGCCGACGGGGGCGCGTCGTGAGCGTCGGTCTCGTCCTCGTCTCGCACAGCGCGCTGATCGCCCACGGGCTGGTCGACCTCGCGCGGCAGATGGCGCCGACCGTGACGCTCGTGCCCGCGGGAGGATCCGGCGACGGCACCCGCGACGACGCAGGCATCGGCACGAGCTTCGACGTCGTCATGGCGGCCCTGGCCGAGGCGGAGGGCGGTGACGGCGTCGTGGTGCTGGCGGACCTCGGATCCGCCTACCTCACGGCCGAGACGGCCGTCGACCTCCTCGACGAGGACGCCGCCGCCCGCGTCGTCGTCGTGCGCGCGCCGCTCGTGGAGGGCGCGGTCGCCGCCGCGGTGGCCGCCGAGACGGGACGCTCCCTCGAGGACGTGGCCGCGGCC
>NZ_QWGT01000563.1 GCF_003576405.1 Clavibacter lycopersici | reverse complement strand
GCCGCGGGCGTCACGGGCGTGCACCACCTCGGCGGTCCGGCCGCGCGCGCGCTCGACGCCGCGTCGCGGGCGATCCGCGGCACGAGCACCGGTCCCGGCGTCACGGTCTCCGAGGAGGCCGGCGGCACCGTGATCGACCTCGACCTGGTGGTCGATTACCCGACTCCCGTGCAGGACGTCGTCGACGAGACCCGGGAGCAGGTGGCCCGCGCCGCCCGTCAGATCGCGCCCGGCGCCGTCCGCGTGAACATCCGCGTGACCGACGTGCACGGCCCGTTCGACGACGAGCAGTCGCCCTCGGGCGCCGCGCTCGAGAAGGCGAAGGGCGCCGGATCCGACGCGCTGGAGAAGGCGAAGGACGCGGGATCCGACGCGCTCGCCGCGGCGCAGGCGGCCGGGGCCGAAGG
>NZ_QWGT01000562.1 GCF_003576405.1 Clavibacter lycopersici | reverse complement strand
CTCGTGCGACACGCCCGGGATGCGGTGTGTTTTGCGGGGGTGGGGTGGTCCGCGTAATGTCTCCTCTTGTCGCCGGAACGGGCGGGAAGCTGGAAGGCTTCCAGAGCTGTTCTGGTGGGTGATGATCCTGGTGAAACAGAAGTTGCCGCGGCTTACGGGTTGCGTGTTTACCATCAACTGAGCTAGGGTCTGATTCTGCTTCCGACGTGAGTGCTGGGCCTTCTGGTCTGGATCACTCCCACGGGGAGCGGTGGAGTGTGAGCTCCGATGGCTGGCTGTGATGGTCGGTGTCGGGAGCGTCCGTTCCTTGAGAACTCAACAGCGTGCACAATGTCAAATGCCAAATACCCGTGGCATCGTCTCTTTGGGATGGTGTCTCGGATTCCTTTGGAATACATTTAAAACAAACAA
>NZ_QWGT01000561.1 GCF_003576405.1 Clavibacter lycopersici | reverse complement strand
GGTCCCGCTCCGCGCGCCTCCGCCGCCTCGCCACCGTCACGCGCGACCGCCTCCTCGACGACCTCGCCGAGATCGGCGCGTCCGACCGCGCGGCGTCGCTGGGGGAGCTGGCCCGGTCGGCGGCCGACGAGGTCGCGGGCGTGTCCGTGGTCTTCCTCGTCTGCGGCACGGGGGCGGGACCCGCCGCGATCCGCTCGGCCGCCGTCCGCTTCCCGCCCGGCGTGCAGGTGGTCGCGGTCGTCTGCGACCCCGAGGTCGAGCCCGGCCTCCGCCGCCTCGGCGACCTCTCCGTGCTCACCATCGGCTACCTCGAGGACCTGCGCGGCGCCCTCCAGCGGAGCGCCGCGTGAGCGGGAGCGCCGCGTGAGCGGGGAGCGGGCGGCGAGCGGCCGCCGTGCCGCCGCCTCGCGCG
>NZ_QWGT01000560.1 GCF_003576405.1 Clavibacter lycopersici | reverse complement strand
ACCCCGGCAGGCGCTCTGCCGGGCCGGCACGTGGATCGCGCTGGCCGCCCTCGCCGTCGCCGTCGCGGTGGCCTCGCTCGCGGTCTCGGGCGCCGCGCGCCAGGGCGATGCGCTCGCGCCCGACGACCCGGCGCCCGGCGGCACGCAGGCGCTCGCCCGCGTGCTCCAGGCGCAGGGCGTGGAGGTCACGCTCGCCACGACGCTCGCCGACGCGCGCGCCGCCGTCGGGGACGGGGTCGGGGACGGGGACGACGCGACCCTCGTGCTCGGCCCGACCTCCGACCGCCTCGACGACGAGCGGCTCGCCGAGGTCGGCCGGCTCTCCACGCGCACGGTGCTCCTCGCCCCCGACTTCCGCACGCTGCGGGCGCTGGCCCCGGACGTCGCGGCGGGCGGCGCGGCCGAGTCCGCCGACCG
>NZ_QWGT01000559.1 GCF_003576405.1 Clavibacter lycopersici | reverse complement strand
CTCGAGCTGCGCGGCGTCGGCGACGACGAGCCGCCAGCCGGGATCCGCGCGGACGGCCGACCGGATCTGGCGGGGCAGCTGCAGCGCGCCCCCTCCGCTGGCGGCCCAGCGCCCGGTGACGACGCCGCCCGGCACGTACTCGGGGTGGAAGCGGCCGTCGCGGATCCACGTCTCCATCCAGGTCCACCCGTTGGCGGTGAGGAGGCGGGACAGCTTCTTGTGCTCCAGCAGCGGCGCGATGACGGGGTGGTCGATCTCCTGCAGCTCCCACTGCCGGGTGCTCGAGGCGTCGATGCCGGCACGGCGGAGCGCCCGGAGCACGTCGGGCGGGCTGTCGACGTTGAGGTCGGGCGCGGCGAGGATCTCGCGGATCCGCGCGGCGAGCCGCCGCAGCGCGGGCGGCGCCCCGCCGTGCGCGG
>NZ_QWGT01000558.1 GCF_003576405.1 Clavibacter lycopersici | reverse complement strand
GCCGCTCACGCGCGCGAACCCGGCGTCGTCCGCGGCGCGGCCGGTGGTCGTCCACGCGGACGACACCGCCGAGATCCGGACCGGCCAGATGCCGTGCGGAGCCGTGGCGCCCTGCGCGCCGGGCACGAAGGTGGCGAGGGCGGAGGCGGCGTGCGCGCGCCGGTCGACCAGGCAGTGGGCGGCGGTCGCGATGGCGTCGCCGTCGGGGGTGTCCACGACGCTCGCCGTGCAGGCGCGGTCACGGCCGCCGTCGACGTAGAAGAGGACGCCGACGAACGGCTGCTCCGGGTGCGGGACCGGCGACGAGGCCGGGGATCCGTCGCCGGTGGACTGCGGGGAGGCGAGGTCCGACGACGCGACAGCGGCTGCGGACGCCGTCGCGGGATCCGCCGCGAGGGCGGCGGCGCGGCGCTCGGCCGTCCAGTGCGCCGCG
>NZ_QWGT01000557.1 GCF_003576405.1 Clavibacter lycopersici | reverse complement strand
CCGGCCGACGCGCCGACGCCGCGCCAGCACCAGCGCGCGCCCCAGCACGCCCACCACGAGCACGGCGGCGCCCGCCGCGATCGACGCCCCGGGCAGCGTCGCCACGAGCACCAGGCAGCCGACGACGCCCAGCACCTGCAGCGCCTTCGGGTACCGCCGGTCCGCGCGCTCCTGCGTGAAGGCCGCGGCGTTGGCGACCACGTAGTACAGCAGCACGCCGAAGGACGAGAAGCCGACGACGCCGCGGAGGTCCACCGTGAGCACGAGCGCCACCACGATCACGGCCACGGCGATCTCGGCCCGCTGCGGCACCCGGTACCGCGGGTGCACGACGGCGAGACCGCGCGGGAGGTCGCCCTCGCGCGCCATCGCGAGCGACGTGCGCCCGATCCCCGCGAGGAGCGCCAGGAGCGCGCCGAGGCAGGCCGCGGCCGCG
>NZ_QWGT01000556.1 GCF_003576405.1 Clavibacter lycopersici | reverse complement strand
CGGGGGTCCACGCGGGCTGGGGCACGCCCCCGAGGTTAACGGACCCCCGCGGAGGTGCCGCGCGTCCCGGAGCGCGCGACCCGAGGCGCCCACCGCCCCCATTTCGGGGCGGATCACCCGCGGCCCTGCCGCGGGGATCACCCGCTCCGCTAGGAACGTCACATGAGCGATGACCGCGACCCCGATCGGACCGACGGATCCCACCCCGACGAGCCGCGGGGCGAGGGCGCGGTCCCCGAGGAGACGGCCGATGCGGGTGGCGCGGAAGCGGCCGATCCCGTCAGCCCGTACGGTCCGGCCGAGGCCGAGGCCGAGGCCGCGGCCGCCGCCGACCCGGTGTCCGCGGACGCCCCGCCGGCGCCCGACGCGTTCCCGGCGCCGCCGCGGCCGCCCGCCGGATACGACCCGACCGGCCTCTCGGCCCCCGCCGACACCGCCGCGGCCC
>NZ_QWGT01000555.1 GCF_003576405.1 Clavibacter lycopersici | reverse complement strand
GTCCCGTCGCGTCCTGACCGCGCGTGAACCCACAGACAAGGACGCCGAACATGAGTCCGAGCATCCCGCTCGTCCGCCGCGGCAGCTCCGTCGCCTCGCACGCCAGCCTCACCGAGCGCCTCTTCTCGTCCTCCGGCGACCGCCGCATGGCGCGCAGCATCGACGACGGCCTCGCGCTCGTCGAGGAGCAGCTGCTCCGCGAGGTGCGGTTCGCCGACGACGTGGCCGACGTCACCACGCGCTACCTGCTCGACGCGGGCGGCAAGCGCGTGCGCCCGATGCTCGCGCTCCTCATCGCGCAGCTCGGCGAGGGCAACACGCAGCAGGTGGTCGACGCGGCCGTCGCCATCGAGATCACGCACCTCGCGTCGCTGTACCACGACGACGTCATGGACGAGGCGGACATGCGCCGCGGCGTCCCGAGCGCGCAGGCCGTGTGGGGCAAC
>NZ_QWGT01000554.1 GCF_003576405.1 Clavibacter lycopersici | reverse complement strand
TCGTGGGGTCCGGCGCGGCCGGCGGCCACGAGCAGCGCCGCACGCCGCCGTCGGGGGCGACGAGCCAGGCCCGCCCGGGGATCGGGGCGAGGGGCGGCGGCACCGCGCGGACGCGCAGCAGCGTGCGCGCGTCCCGCGGGGTGCAGCCCTCCAGGACGACGTCGCCGGTGCGGCGGATCTCCGCGAGCAGAGGACCGCGGACCAGCCAGGCGTCGGGATCCCCGACCACGACCCGTGCGCGCGGCCCGGCACCGCGGTCGCGCTCGTCGGGGCCGGCGTCCGCTCGCTGTCCCAGGGAGTCCGCGGCCGCGGGGAACGGATGATCGGGCGACCAGCCGGGCGGGACGCTGGCGGCCTCGACGGCGTCGACACCGGATCCCCGGAGCCGCGCGACCGCGGCGGCGGGCGAGGGCGTGACGAGCGCGTGGACGGCGGCGGCGGCGAGGAG
>NZ_QWGT01000553.1 GCF_003576405.1 Clavibacter lycopersici | reverse complement strand
GGGCAGCGAGGCGCCGAGGCCCTGGTACGTGTTGCCGGCGGAGGAGTCGAGCGTGACCGCGAAGGTGAAGTCGGTGCTCGCGTTGGCGGCGAGGGCCGTCAGCGTCTTGGCGGAGGAGCCGGCGAGGGCCGCTGCGGTGCCGGAGTAGACGGGGGTGGCGCTGCCCGCGGCCGTGATGACGACGTTGAGCTTGGAGCAGAAGTCGGTGGCCGAGCCGTTGACGGTGCCGTTCTTGATCTGCGTGCAGGCGGCGCCGGGGGTCAGCGTGAAGGTCGAGGCCCGCGTCGTGCCGACGTTCTTGATGCTCACGACGCTCGTGACCGTCTGGCCGGGCATCATCGCGGTCGAGCCGCCGAACTTGTTGATGGTGGAGCAGGTGGCGGCGTTCGAGTCGACGCCGGACGTGGCGCTCGTGCTGAGGCAGGTGACGGTGGGGGCGCCGTTGGCG
>NZ_QWGT01000552.1 GCF_003576405.1 Clavibacter lycopersici | reverse complement strand
GGCGTGGTGCCGGAGGGGAGCAGCGGCGCGGACTCGGCGGCGGTGGCCTCGTCGAGGATCGCGCGGCTGGCCTGCACCCAGGTGCCGAGCCAGCGGCGGGCGTCGGCGGGATCCGCGGGCGCGCCCACCACGCGCACGGCGGCCGGGCGGGCGGTGACGCGGTGGCGCGGGTCGTAGTCCTCGCCGCCGGTGGATCCGACGACGATCGCCTCCACGTCCTCCCGCCCGACGAGCAGCGGGACCTCGCGGGTGAGCGTGGGGTGGCCGTACACGATGACGCGTTCGACGCGGTCGCCGAAGCCCTCGCGGGCCAGCAGCTCGCGGAACGAGACGACGAGGTTCGGGCCGAAGTGGGATCCGCTGGAGATCTCGGCGGCGAGCGGCCAGCCGCCGGCGCGGGCGAGCTCCTCGGCGGCCTCGCCCGCGGCATGACCGGCGACGACGAGCGTGCGCG
>NZ_QWGT01000551.1 GCF_003576405.1 Clavibacter lycopersici | reverse complement strand
GCCCGCTCGTAGCGCGGATCCGCCGTCAGCTGCCCGAGCACGCGCGCCGCCGACGCCGCCGCCGTGAGGCCCGACGGGTACGCGCCCTCGGACGGGTCGGCGGCGAGGTCGAGGCCGAAGCCCGCGAGCACCGGATCCGCGCCCGTCGGCACCCGGAACCCCGCTGCGCCCGGCTGCGGGTCGGCGTCCGCCGCCGCGATCAGCGCGTCCACGATCCAGCGGGCGCGCACCGCGTACGCCACCTCGCCCGTCGCGAGCGCGAGCGCGAGCAGCCCGTCGGCGAGCATCCCGTGGTCCTCGAGCGTCGCGACCGCAGGCGACACGCGGCGGTCGATGGACGCGCGCACGAGCGACCCGTCGGCGCGCACGTGCTCGGCCTGCAGCTTGCTCAGCACACGGCGCGGGTTCCGCATCAGGTAGCGCAGCAGCTCGAACTCGGTCGCGGTGAGCTCGAT
>NZ_QWGT01000550.1 GCF_003576405.1 Clavibacter lycopersici | reverse complement strand
CGTCGCGACGAGCGGGGCGGCGACGACGACGGGCATGGATCCACCGGCCGCGCCGGACGCGGGCGCCGACACGAGCAGGGCGCCGCGCTCGCTCATGGTGACGGCGACCGTCGCGACGCCCCACTTCGCCTGGAGCAGACGGGCTGCGTCGGCCGCCGCGGACACGTCGCGCCCGGCTAGCCCTGAGAACGCGCGCGCCTCGGCGAGGTTCGGGGTGGCGAGCGCCGTGTTCGGGACGGGCGGCTCGCCCGCGGGGTGCGGATCCCACACGAGCGGCACCTCGGCGGCGCGCGCATCCAGGGCGGCGCGCAGGCGGGGATCGCGCGTGACGCCGCGGCCGTAGTCGGCGACGACGATGGCGTCGGCCGTGGCGATCGCGTCGAGCATGGCGTCGGTCGCGGCGGGCGCGGGCGGCGGTGCACAGCCCTCGTCGATGCGCGCGACGGCGTGGCCGTCGGC
>NZ_QWGT01000549.1 GCF_003576405.1 Clavibacter lycopersici | reverse complement strand
CCGCGCACGACGCCGGGCTCCCCGCGGCCGTCCATGCGGAGGGCGCCGGGCAGGCGGCGCGCGCGATCCGGGCGGGGGCCGACGTGCTCGTGCACGTGCCGTGGACCGAGCTGCTCGACGACGCCACGCTGCGCGAGTCCGCGGCGCGCGACGTGCTCTGGATCTCGACCCTGGCGATCCACGACGGCGCCGACCTCGCGACGGCCCTCGACAACGCCCGCCGGTACGTCGCGCTCGGAGGCCGGGTCGCCTACGGCACCGATCTCGGCAACGGCGACCTGCCGGTGGGGCTGAACGAGCGCGAGGTCGAGCTCCTCGGCGAGGCGGGGCTCCGCGGCGAGGCGCTGCTCGGCGCCGTGCTGGGCAGCGCGCCGGGCGGGATCGCGCATGCGCTGGCGAGCGCGGATCCGCTGCCGTCGGGCGCCGACGCCACCGCCGGGCAGCTGATCGCCTGGCTCCGC
>NZ_QWGT01000548.1 GCF_003576405.1 Clavibacter lycopersici | reverse complement strand
CACGACGGTCACGGACGCGGCGTCGTCCGGGCCCGAGGGCAGCGCCGGGAGCGCGGGCAGCCGGTCGTCGAGGATGTCGTCCATGCTCGGGGCGAGCGTCCGCACGGAGGCGGGCAGGTCACCCGCTTCCGCCGCCTCGATGAGGTGCGCGTGCTGGCGGCGGGAGACCTCGTGCAGCGAGCTGACGACGACCACGACATGACGCGGTCCGGTCCAGCGGGCGGGCCCCGCGCCGATGTTCACCGCGCCGGATGCGGCGAGCCCGGCACCCCAGACGCGCGCCATCTCCACGGCGAGGCCGGCGGATCCCACGGGGACGGCCCGCGGGCCGAGCAGCAGGAGGGCATCCGCGAGGAGGCGGAGGTCGGCGTCGGTCGCGGCGTCGACCGTGACGACGCGCGCGCCGCCGGCGACGCCGGACGAGATGCGCCGACACGAGCAGGGCGCCGCGCTCGCTCATGG
>NZ_QWGT01000547.1 GCF_003576405.1 Clavibacter lycopersici | reverse complement strand
CGTCGGGGGTGCCCGCCGACGCCGCCGCGCCCGCGGGCGCCTGGTACGTGAAGGCGATCGAGTCGGAGACGGGGTGCCCGTCGGCCGAGACCACGCGCCAGGTGACCGTGTACTGCCCGGATCCGCCGAGCGCGACGGGCACCGAGACGGTCCGCCCGGCGTTCGTCGCGCAGCCGGTCTCGAAGTGGGTGCCCTGCGCGTCCGGTCCCGTCACCTGCACGATGGACGAGCCGCCCGCCGCGGATCCGGACCCGGACGCCGCGTCGCCGCCGGCGCCGCCCGCCGTGCCGAGGTCGAGGATCACGTCGTTGAAGGTCAGCGTGACCTCCGACGGCGGGGCGTCGATCGTGGATCCGGCCGCGGGCGAGCTCGACACGAGGTAGTCGTGCGCCGACGCCGACAGCGCGCCGTCGGGCCCGCTCCCCTGCGCGAGCCCCGCGAGCGCGAGGGCGCCCGTCGCGAGCG
>NZ_QWGT01000546.1 GCF_003576405.1 Clavibacter lycopersici | reverse complement strand
GGCGTCCCGGCGGCGGCGGACGCCCCGGCCGCACCTGCCACCCCGGCCGCGCCCGTCCCCGCGGAGGAGCCCGTGCAGCCCGCGGCATTCGCCACCACCACCGTCGTCACCCCGGCCCTGCCCACCGACGCCGCATCCGCGGACGACGACGTCCTCCGCCACAACGGCCTCGAGCTCGACGAGGGCACCCGCCACGTCACGGTCGACGGCGAGCCGGTGGACCTCACGCGCACGGAGTTCGACCTGCTCGCCTCGATCCTCGCGAGCGGCGGCCGGGTGCGCACCAAGGGCGACCTCGTGCGCGACATCCGCAGCGGCTCCTATGCCGTCGCCTCCTCCACCGAGCCCGAGGAGCGCGCCGTCGAGGTGCATCTCGGCAACCTGCGCCGGAAGCTGCACGACGATCCGCGCCAGGCCAGGTGGATCCAGACGGTGCGCGGCGTCGGCTACCGGCTCGCGCCGCCGC
>NZ_QWGT01000545.1 GCF_003576405.1 Clavibacter lycopersici | reverse complement strand
AACTCGGGGCATGGCTTCTCCTCGTTCGGATTCGGTGCGTGGGGTCGGATCGTCGGGCGATCCGAGAGCCCGGGCGCCGATGTGGACACCGGCGCGGGCACGTCTTCGACGCTACGCCCGGGCCCCGCCGGGTATCCGGCACCCGAGGAATGCACAGGGAACGGTCAACCTCGCATCACGCGTCGGCGGCGTGGGAGGGGCCGAGCATCCGGTGGACGAAGGCGCGCGACCAGGAGGCGTAGACGCGGGAGGCCTGCGCGGCGTCCGGATCGCCCAGGTCGATGACGCTCTCGCCGGGGAAGGGGACGGCGTCCGCATCGGGGCGGGACGCGACGATCTCGGCCGTGATCCGGTTGAGCAGCCGCGCGTGCCGGGCGGCGACCGCGCGCCAGGGCGAGGGGATCCCCACGCTCTCGTTCAGCGGCGGGACCTCGGGGATGAGCACGCGCGCGCCCTCCGGCAGCCCCCGCG
>NZ_QWGT01000544.1 GCF_003576405.1 Clavibacter lycopersici | reverse complement strand
CGGCAGCCAGCCCGGCAGGTCCCGCGCCGACCACGACGACGTGCCGCCGGTCGTCCGCGCCGCTCACGACGCGTCCCCCGCGCGATCCGTCGGTGCGGCCGATCCGGCGTCCGGCACGGTCGCGCCCGGCCCGGTCTCCACCACGTCGCCCTCGACCGCGCGGCGCTGGCAGGCGCGCACGTCGGGCAGGCCGTTGACCGTCACGGTGCAGTCGAAGCACACGCCGATCCCGCAGAAGACGCCGCGCGGCCGCCCGGCGCTCGCGGTCGTCCGCCAGGCGAGCGTGCCGGACGCGAGCAGCGCGCCCGCGATGGTCTGGCCGCTGACGCCCTCGACCGGATCCCCGTCCACCGTGAAGCGCACGGCCGCGGCCGGCTCCGGGCGGATCGGATCGCGCGCCGGATCCACGCGCCGCGGCGTCACGAGCGCACCCCGGCAGCGCCCGTCGGCAGAGCGGCCCCCGGCATCGCGAGCC
>NZ_QWGT01000543.1 GCF_003576405.1 Clavibacter lycopersici | reverse complement strand
CCAGTCGGGCGTGAACTCGGCGTCGGCGACGACGATGCCGCCGCCTGCCGCGACCACCCCGCGGACGTTGACGGCCTGATCGCCGTTGCCCACCGGGTACGGGACGTAGACGGCGGGGAGCCCCACGGCCGTGAGCTCCGAGAGGGCGCCGGCGCCGGCGCGGGAGACGACGAGGTCGGCCGCCGCGATGGCGAGCTCCATCCGGTCGGAGTAGCCGACCACGTGGTAGCGGTCGACGCCCGGGTCGGTGAACTCCTGCGCGCCGCCGACGATGTGCAGGATCTGCGCGCCCGTCGCGGTGATGCGCTCGGCCACCTGCACGACGGTGCGGTTGAGGCTGCGCGCGCCCGTGGATCCGCCCGTGACGAGGAGGGTCGGCCGGTCGGCGTCGAGGCCCAGCTCGGCGCGCGCGGCGTCGCGGACGGCGTCGCGGTCGAGGGTCGCGATCTCGCGGCGCAGCGGCATGCCGACGACG
>NZ_QWGT01000542.1 GCF_003576405.1 Clavibacter lycopersici | reverse complement strand
CGGCACGTCCTGGCTGCTGGCCGCGCCCAGGGTCGCGCGGCCGATGCCGGGGATCGCGAACACCTGCTCGACCGCGACCGCGCCGCCCGTGAGCCCGACGAGCACCAGGCCGATCTGCCCGAGCACCGACGGGAGCGCGCGTCGGAGCACCGCGAGGGTCGTGCGCGCGGGCGGCAGGCCGGCCATGGCCCAGGTCGCGACCCAGCGCTCGGCGGACGCGGCCTGGATCGCGTCGGCGAGGAGCCGGCCGATGAGCCCGCCCGCGGGGATCCCGAGGGCGAGCGCCGGGAGCGCCGCGTTCGCGGGGCCGTCCCAGCCGGACGGGGGCGCCCAGCGCAGCCACACGGCCACCACCACGAGCAGCGCGGTCGCGAGCAGGAACTCCGGCAGCGCGGTGAGGGCGGCGACCAGGGCGCCGGATCCGCGGCTGCGGCGGCCGCGCGTCGCGGCGCGGAGGGCGGGTGCGCAGAGGAGCG
>NZ_QWGT01000541.1 GCF_003576405.1 Clavibacter lycopersici | reverse complement strand
GGTTTGCATAGCCGACCCGATCACTCGGGCCGCTGGTGGTCTCTTACACCGCCGTTTCACCCTCACCCGCCGCTCGCGGGATCGACGGACACCGCCCGCTCCACCCCCCGTGGACGGACGATCATCGTTCCTCGCCAGATCCTGCACCGTGCGTCCATTCAGACGGCTGCATCCGGGCGTGTCAACCGCACGCACCGACCGTGATGGAAGTGGTACGGGAACCTGGACGGCGCGTGCCCGCCGACGGTGCGCGGGGTGTGCGCCGGCGGTGCCCGATACTGGCTCACGTGACCCCTCGCGACGCCGTCCCCGACCGCCCGACGCCGACCGAGCTGGCGGGCCTGCTCGCGGGCGGCCCGCGCATCGGGGTGAGCACGAGCGCGACCAAGGTCGAGGGCCGCGCCCACGAGGGCGGCCGGACCGAGTCGGTCTGGGACGCGTTCGCCCGGCGGCCCGGCGCGGTGGCCGACGGCAGCGACC
>NZ_QWGT01000540.1 GCF_003576405.1 Clavibacter lycopersici | reverse complement strand
GGCCGCGGCGGTCCCGCTCGCCGCCTGAGGGGCACCCACCGGCACGCACCCCGCGGCTGCCCGCCGCGCGGATCCTCCCGTCGCCACGCCCCTGATTGGGGGTGCGCGAGCCGGGTGGACGACGCGCCCGGGCTACCCGGTCGGCCCGAGCGCCGCCTAACCTGGGCGGAGGAGAAGTTCCCCCACCTGGGGAACGCTCCTGTGAGGAGCACCATGTCGTCGACCCCGCCGCCCGCCTCCCCGACGTCGGTCACACCGTCGTCCGACGAGCCCGGCTGGTTCGGCGACGGCGAGGGCAACCAGCGCTTCTGGGACGGCACCCGCTGGACCGCGCTCGTCTCCGGTCGCCGCGTCTTCCCCGGCCGCGCGTCGTCGACGCCCGAGCCGCGCCTGATCTCCGAGTCGCCGCTGCCCGAGGGCTACGCGCCCGCCGCGGCGCCGCTCGCCCCGCCCGCCGGATCCGCCGCCGACGCGTCCGCGGA
>NZ_QWGT01000539.1 GCF_003576405.1 Clavibacter lycopersici | reverse complement strand
CGCAGGGCGCCGACCTCCTCGCGCGGACGGTCGCCGGCATCGCCGCGGGCACCGCGGTCGCGCGCCCGCAGGAGGGCGAGCCCACGCTCGCGCCGAAGACCACGATCGACGACGGGCGCATCGACTGGACGCGGCCCGCCGGCGAGGTGCTCGCCCGCATCCGCGGCGTGACTCCCGAGCCCGGCGCCCACACCTCGGTGGACGACGTGCGCCTCAAGGTCCATCGCGCCGCCGAGCTGCACGAGACCGCGCCGCTCGAGCCCGGCCGCGTCGCCGCCGTCGACGGCCGCGTCGCCGTCGGCACCGCCAGCCACCCCGTCGAGCTGATCCAGGTGCAGCCCGCGGGGAAGAGCCCCATGCCCGCCGCCGACTGGTGGCGCGGCGTCACGATGAAGGACGTCACCGCACCATGACCGATCCGACCGGCACGACCCCGCAGACCGCCGCGCAGGACGCGCTGCTCGCGATCATCACCGACACCG
>NZ_QWGT01000538.1 GCF_003576405.1 Clavibacter lycopersici | reverse complement strand
GCGATCCGCCACGTGCCCGCCGTCGCGCGCTCCCTCCGCGGCACGCCCGCCGCCGGCACGCGCGTCGTCCGCTTCCCCGCCGGCGGCCAGCAGGGCGTCCCCCTCGACGTCGCCGTGTGGACGCCGCCCGGGCACGACCGCTCGGCGACCGGATCCCCCGTGCTCGTCGTCCTCGCGCGTCACGACGGCGACTGGCTGCCGTCGACGCTCGCGAAGGACCTGCGCGCGGTCGTCGTGACCATGGCGCCCGATGACGACGCGCAGGCGCTCGCCGGGCTCTCGTGGATCGCCTCGCACGCGGCCGGCTGGAACGGCACGCCGGAGCGGCTCGGGATCCTCGGCGACGGCCCGGGCGCCGACCGCGCCCTCCGCATCACCGCGCTCGCCCGCGACGCCGACGGTCCGGCCGTGCTGCGGCTCGTGCTCGTCAGCCCCAGCGGCGACGTGCCGACCGGCAGGGCCGCCGACCGGCAGGGCCACGGGCACGAGC
>NZ_QWGT01000537.1 GCF_003576405.1 Clavibacter lycopersici | reverse complement strand
AGCAATCGCCTACACCCGCACGGGTGCCCCCGACGTCCTGCAGCCCGTCGACCGCGACGAGGCCGCCCCCGGTCCCGGCGAGGTGCGCGTCCGCGTCGTCGTCTCCGGCGTGAACCCCACCGACTGGAAGTCCCGCGACGGCGGATCGCCCGGCCAGGAGCTGCCGTTCCCCGAGGTCGTCCCCGACCAGGACGGCTCCGGCGTCATCGACGCCGTCGGCCCCGACGTGACCGACCTCGCCGTCGGGGACCGCGTCTGGATCATGCTGGCCGCCCACGGCCGCCCCACCGGCACCGCGCAGGAGAAGACCGTGCTCCCCGTCGACCGCGTCGCGCCCCTGCCCGACGGCCTCACCTTCGACCTCGGCGCGAGCCTCGGCGTCCCCGCCGTCACCGCGCACCGGGCCCTCACCGTCTCCGAGGACGGCCCGTCGCGCCTCGCGCCCGGCGCCCTCGCCGGGAAGCACGTGCTCGTCGCGGGCGGCGCCGGAGCGGTC
>NZ_QWGT01000536.1 GCF_003576405.1 Clavibacter lycopersici | reverse complement strand
CCGGCGGGCGGGACGCCGCCCCCGCCCGGAGCCGCGCCCGGGTCGGTGCCGCCGCCGGTGCCGGGCTCGGGGACGGCCGCGCCGTCGTCGACGAGGGCGAAGCCGATGCGGATCATGCCGGCGGTGGACTCCATCCCGTTGTCCGCGCCGGCCGGGAAGCGCACGCGCACGGCGATGCCCACGGTCTGGCCCGCGTCGAGCGGGGTGCGCGTGACGACGCGCTCGAGGGTGGCGGCGGGTCCGGATCCGAGCGTCTCGACGGGCCCGCGGCAGCGCATGGGCGCGGAGAGCGACTCGAAGCCGTCCTCGCAGAGGCGGACGGTCAGCTGGATCCCGCCGACGGCGTCGCCGGTGAGCGCCATGGAGCGCATGGAGTCGAGCTGCACGGCGAGCGGCGAGCCGTCCCCGGAGACGTTGGTGACGTCGGCGGCCCAGTCGACCGTGTCGCCGGGGGCCAGGTCGTCGAGGGGGATGTCGGGGCCGTTCAGCTCGCGGACCTCG
>NZ_QWGT01000535.1 GCF_003576405.1 Clavibacter lycopersici | reverse complement strand
AGATCCCGCGGGAGCAGGCCGGCTCCGCGGCGGGCGACGTCCGCGCCGCCGCACCCGAGGGCACGTCCCGGGGCGCGACGCTCGAGGTCCGCGACCTGGTGACGCGCTGGCCGGGAGCCGGACGCGACGCCCTCGCGCCGGTGTCGCTCGTGGTGCGGCCGGGGGAGACGGTCGTGGTGCGGGGCCCGAGCGGATCAGGCAAGTCGTCGCTCGCCGCCGCCCTCGTGCGGTTCCTCGAGTCGGGCGGCGAGTACGAGCTCGACGGCCGGGACGCCCGGGCGATGCACCCGTCGGCCGTGCGCCGGGTCGTCGGCCTGTGCGAGCAGGCGCCGCACCTCTTCGACGCGAGCATCCGGCAGAACCTGCTCTTCGCGCGCGAGGACGCGACCGACGACGAGCTCGTCGCCGTGCTCGCGCGCGTGGGCCTCGCGGAGTGGACCGCCGAGCGCGGCGGCCTCGACGCGCGCGTCGGCGACCGCGGCGGACTGGTCTCCGGCGGGCA
>NZ_QWGT01000534.1 GCF_003576405.1 Clavibacter lycopersici | reverse complement strand
GCCCCCACCACCGAGGACCTCTGGGCCGCCGCCCGCGCGGGCGACCCCGCGGCCCGCCGCCGCGTCGTCGAGGTCGCGTACCTCAGCGGCCGCGCGGCGATCATCTCCTCCACCGGCGAGCTGCCGCCCACGCTGCAGGGCGTGTGGCAGGGCACCTGGCGGCCGGCGTGGTCGGCCGACTACACGCTCAACGGCAACGTGCAGAACGGCGCCGTGGCCGGCATGAGCCCCACCGGCACGCCCGAGCTCGCCCGCACCCTGCTCGAGCTCGTGCTCCCCCACCTCGACGACTACCGCGAGAACGCCCGCCGGGTCTTCGGCGCCGAGGGGATGCTGCTGCCCGCCCGCATGTCCACGCACGGCCGGGCCGACCACCTCTCCGCCGACTACCCGCACCCGTTCTGGCAGGGCTGCGGCGGCTGGATCCTCCAGATCGCCACCAAGCACCGCGCCACCACGGTCGTCTCCATCTACGGCGGCAAGGCGTACGAGGGGCAGATCGA
>NZ_QWGT01000533.1 GCF_003576405.1 Clavibacter lycopersici | reverse complement strand
CGGGTGGCGCGGCCCCGACGCGAGGCGCTCGGCCAGGGCGTCCAGCTCGCGGAGCACCAGGCCGGCGTGCGCGATCGCGTCGACGCCCTGCTCCGGCATCGAGCCGTGCGCCGCGCGCCCGCGCAGGCGGATCTCGTACCAGCCGAAGCCGCGGTGGGCGACGATCGCCTCGGACTGGCTGGGCTCGGAGATCACGGCGCCGTCGATGCGCGTGCCGGATGCGGAGAGCTCGCGGAGCGCCTCCTCGGTGCCCCGGCTCCCGAACTCCTCGTCGGCGACGAGCGCGAGCACGACGTCGCCGCGCGTGCCGATCCGCATGGCGCGGTCGGCGGCGACCATCATCGCGGCGAGGCCCGCCTTCATGTCGAACGCGCCGCGGCCGAGGAGGCGGCCGTCCTCGATCCGCGGGAGCAGGCCGCCGCGCTCGGGGTCGCCGGGCGGCACGGTGTCGAGGTGGCCGTCGAGGAGGATCGTGCGGCCGCCCCCCGTGCCGCGCGCGGTCGCG
>NZ_QWGT01000532.1 GCF_003576405.1 Clavibacter lycopersici | reverse complement strand
ACGCCCTCGCCCTGGTCCTGCTCGGCGTCGCGCTCGTCCCGGTCGGCCTGTCCCTCGCCCCCGCGATGGTGTCGGGCTTCCTCCTCGCCGACGCCCAGACCGCGCCGTCGGTGCGCACCGAGGCGTCGGCCTGGGTCAACACGGCGGTCAACACGGGTGTCGCGCTCGCGGCGGCCGCGGTCGGCGCGGTCGTGGACGCGGTGGGCCCGGTCGCGGGCATCGTCGTGGGAGGGATGGCGGCGCTGGTCGTCGCGGGGATCGCGGCGCCGTCGCTGCTGCGCCGACGCCCGACGGCGGCGGAGGCGAAAGCGCCCGGCGCGACCGCCCTCTAGCCCAGCGCCTCCACGACGGGCCGGAACTTCATGGCCGTCTCGGCGCGCTCGCGCACGGGGTCGGATCCCGCGACGATGCCGGCGCCCGCGTGCGCGACGATGGCGCCCGACGGATCCACCTGGGCGCCCCGCAGCGCGATGGCCCACTCGCCGTCGCCGTCGGCCGCGACCCAGCC
>NZ_QWGT01000531.1 GCF_003576405.1 Clavibacter lycopersici | reverse complement strand
GCGTCTGCCTCGACGTCCGCTTCGGCGGATGCACGCGGGAGCCGCGGGTGATGGGGCGCGCGCTGGCGGTCCGCCTGCGGATCCGAGGCGCGGGCGACGAGGCGGTCGTCGAGGAGGCGGAGGAGATCGCCGCGTTCGTGCGACGGCTCGCGGTGCTGCTGGGGGCGGGGCTGCATCTCGAGCGCGCGTGGTCGCAGCTGGCGCCTCCCGGCGGGCGGCCGCGGCGTGGTGAGGGCCAGGTGCCCGCCCTGATCCGTCGGGTCGCCGCCGGTGCCGGATCCGCTCCCCTCGCGGCGCGCGTCGCGGCGGCGGCCACGGCCGCGGGGTCGGGAGCCGGCGCCAGCGCGCGGTCGTGGTGCGCGCTCGCCGCCGGGCTGGAGGTCGCCGATCGCACGGGAGCGCCGCTCGCGCGGTCGCTCGACCGGCTCGCCGACTCCCTCGTCGACGTCGCCCGCGTGCGCCGCGACGCGGGCACCGCGCTCGCCGGCCCGGTCGCGACGAGCCGCAC
>NZ_QWGT01000530.1 GCF_003576405.1 Clavibacter lycopersici | reverse complement strand
CCCGTTCGTCGGCCCCGAAGCCCGGCGGCCGCCCCACCCCCGGACCGCAGCCCACGGCCGCGCCCGAGGCGGAGGCCCCCGAGGCGTCCGACGTGCCGGTCCCGGCGAAGCCGCTGACCGTCGCGGAGCGCCAGGCCCAGGCCGAGGCGAGCCGCAAGGCCGCCGCGGAGGAGAAGGCCGAGGCCGAGAAGTCGGCCGCGTCCGCCACCCCCGAGGCCCCGGCCGCCGAGACCCCGAGCGCCCCGCGCCCGGACGCCGGCAGCACCCCCGCTCCCTCCAACGGCATCCCGCGTCCCGGGATCCCGCGTCCGGCGGCCCCGCGCCCCGGCAACAACCCCTTCGCGAGCAACCAGGGCATGGGCACCAAGCCCCGCCCGGGCAACAACCCGTTCGCGAGCAACCAGGGCATGGGCCAGCGTCCCGCCGCGGGAGCCGCAGGCCCCCGTCCGGCCGCTCCCCGTCCCGGGTCCCCCCGCCCCGGCGCACCGCGTCCCGGCGGCGTCGGCCAGGGCGCACG
>NZ_QWGT01000529.1 GCF_003576405.1 Clavibacter lycopersici | reverse complement strand
GAGGGCCCGACCGCCGACGTGCTCCGCGCGCCCGCGCACCGCCGGACGCGTGCGCTCGTCGCCGCCGTGCCGACCGGGGTGCCGCGCGGCACGGCCCTGTCGGATGCGCGGATCGAGGCGGCAGCCGCGACCCCCGCTACGGCCGTCGTGCCACCGGAGGACGACCGCGTCGTCCTCCGCGCAACGGGCCTCACCCGCTCCTACCGCGGCCCCGCGGGATCCGTCCGCACGGCCGTCGACGGCGTCTCCCTCGAGGTCCGCCGCGGCCGCACGCTCGGCCTCGTCGGCGGATCCGGGTCGGGCAAGACCACGGTCGCCCGCCTCCTGCTGGCGCTCGAGGAGCCGGACGCGGGCGACGTGACGCTCGACGGCGAGCCGTGGAGCGGGATCCCCGAGGGCGAGCGCAGGAGCCGCCGAGCGCGCGTCGGCGCCGTCTACCAGGACCCGCTCGCGTCCTTCGACCCGCGCTGGAGCGTCGACCGGATCCTGCAGGACGCGCTCGCGGTCGCGGGCCTCCGCGG
>NZ_QWGT01000528.1 GCF_003576405.1 Clavibacter lycopersici | reverse complement strand
CGCCGACGGACTTCGCATCGCGTGGACGACGGAGTTCCCGTCCCGCAACCGCGACGGCACGACCGGCATGATCACGGGCGACGTGGAGGCGGTCTGGTCGACCGACGACCTCATCACGCTGACGACGCCGGACCGCATCCTCGCGTACTGAGCGGCGCCTCCGGTACCGCGCCGCCCGTGTGGGAGGGTCGACGCGGGGAAGGGGACACCACCATGGACGCACGCACGCCGGGGCCGGACGACGACCTCACCACGCTCCCGATCGACGAGCTCCGGGAGCGGGTCTTCGCGCAGGGGGCCGACGAGTCCGACGAGCGGTGGATCCGCGCGGCCGCCGAGCTGACCCGCCGCGAGCGCACGGCGGACGCGGGCGCACGCGTTGGAGACGAGCGGACCGACGATCCCGATGTCGCCGCGGCGGCGGATCCCGAGCCGGATCCGCCGCGCCCCTCCCGCCGCCCGCTCGCGTGGGCCGCCGGCGCCCTCGTCGTCGGGCTGCTCGCGGGCGCGGGCATCGCCGCC
>NZ_QWGT01000527.1 GCF_003576405.1 Clavibacter lycopersici | reverse complement strand
GGGCGGTGCGGGTGCCGGCATCCGCCGAGGGGACGGCGCCCACCAGGAGGCCGGCCGCGACGGGGAGTCCCGCCCAGCCGGCGATGCCCGCCGCGCGGATCCGCAGCACGGGCGCGAGGGCGAGCAGGACGGCCGAGACGACGAGCGTGCCGACGCCGACGTGGACGAAGGGGTCGTTCGACGCGGCACCCGCCAGGTCGTAGGAGCGCACGGCCCAGACGTCGAGGTGCAGCAGCACGATGCCCACGACGCCCACGGCCTCAGCGGTGCCGGGCAGCCGTCGCCGGGAGAGGACCGCGGCCGCGGCCAGCGCGGCCACGGTGACGGCGGCGGTGATCGCCGCCCGGACGACGAGGCCGTAGGTGACGAACGCGTAGACCACGTAGAACACGGCGGCGACGGAGAGCAGCACCACGCCGATGGCGAGCAGCACGGCCGGGACGCTGATGCGGCGCCGTGGCGCGGGGGGAGCGGAGGGCGCCGGCGGCTGGATCGAGACCGGCGCCTGCTGCGGGCGCGCCGGA
>NZ_QWGT01000526.1 GCF_003576405.1 Clavibacter lycopersici | reverse complement strand
CCGGGTCGAGCGCCTCGAGCGCCGGGTCGGCGTGGCGGACGGGGGAGCGGATCCGGCGCCTGCCGCGGGCGCTCCCGTCGCCGCGGCCGCGTCCTCCGCCTCAGCGCCTGCTGCCTCAGCGCCTGCTGCCGCTCCGGCTGCGTCCGCTCCTGCTCCGGCAGCCGCCCCGGCCCCGGCAGCGCAGCCCTCGCCCGCGGAGCCCGTAGCCGCGCCCGCCGTGTCCGCGCCCGCAGCGGCATCCGCGTCCGCGTCCGTACCGTCCTCTCCCGCCGCGCCCGTCGGCCCGGTCACCTTCGAGCAGCTGCGGGACTCCTGGCCGTCGGTCGTGGAGGCCGTCGAGAAGGCCAAGCGCAGCGCGTGGCTCGTCGCGGTCACGGCCACGCCGCGCGCCCTCGCCGACGACGTGCTCACGCTCAGCTTCATCAGCGCGAACGACGCCGAGAAGTTCAAGGAGCGCGGCGCCCCCGGGCAGGGCGTCAGCGACATCCTGCGCACCGCCATCCTCGACGTGCTCGGCATCCGCGTGAA
>NZ_QWGT01000525.1 GCF_003576405.1 Clavibacter lycopersici | reverse complement strand
TCATCGGCGTCGCCCTCCTCGCGCTGCCGCTCCTCGCCGCGGCCTGGCTCGTGATCGCGCGGGTGCGTCTGCACGTCGAGCGCGCCTTCACGTCGGAGGTCGTCGAGTCCGGCACGGCGACGACCGTGACGGTGTCCGTCGCGAACACGGGGACCATGCCCACGCCGCGCGCGTGGGTGCTCGACCTGGTGCCCGGATCCGAGGGGGCGACACCGCCCGTCGAGCTGCCGTCGATGCGCGGGCTGGCCCGCGGATCCCGCCGCTCGTCGGCCCGCGCCGTCCTCCGCTACGACCTCACGCCCGAGCGTCGCGGGTTCCACGAGGTGGGCCCGCTCGCCGTCGAGGAGCACGACCCCTTCCGCCTGATGGGGCTGCGGCACGTCGCGGGCGGCACCTCGCGCCTCGTCGTCACCCCGCGCCTCGCCGACCTCGAGGCGGAGCCCGGCGGGCAGGTGTCCTCCGAGGGCGAGGCGGAGCGCGTGCAGCGGCGCGCCGACGGCGGCGAGGACGACCTCGGCACGCGCGAGTAC
>NZ_QWGT01000524.1 GCF_003576405.1 Clavibacter lycopersici | reverse complement strand
CCGCGTCCCCCGCCCGCACGGTCTCGCCCGCGAGCGCGGCGGCGGGGTCGGCGAGCCCGTCGGCCTCCTCCTCGGCCGGCGCTCCGACGGGGCCCACGTCCACCGTCTCCCGCACCGTGTCGTCCGTGTCGGCCTGGATGCGCGACAGCGTCCCCGTCGCGGCCGAGTACACGAGGAGCGTGCCGTCGTCGCCCATCGACGCGACGGCGTCCGCGCCGAGGATCAGCGTGGGCGCGCTCGCGGCGTCGAACGCGGAGAGGCCCGCGACCGGCACGAGCCACAGCTGGCCGGTGGCGGGCACGAGGATCGCGGCGCGGGATCCGGCGAGCATGACCTCGGCGCCCGCGGGCAGGGGCGCGGTGTCGACCACCCGGCTCGTCGCGTCGTCGACCACGTCGAGGCGCGAGCTGCCGCGGTCGGCGAGCAGCACGGTGGATCCGGCCTGCAGTACGTCGATGTCCTCGCTGCGGGAGTCGACGACGCTGTCGAGCTCGAGCACCGCGGTGTTGGCGCGGCCGATTGCCTGCTGCGCGGAG
>NZ_QWGT01000523.1 GCF_003576405.1 Clavibacter lycopersici | reverse complement strand
GCCGTCCGCCCAGCCGACGACGGGGCCGCAGGGCGGCGAGAAGGCGCTCATCCGATCGACGCTACCGTTCGGGAGGCGTTCGCCGGCGCGCCCGCTGGGGCGCCGGATCCCGGTGCTACCGTGACGCCATGCCCCGCCTGATCGACCACGCCCGTCGCGAGGACGAGCTCGCCGAGGCGGTCTGGCGGGTCATCCGCCGCGAGGGCGCGAGCGGCGTGTCCGTCCGCACGGTCGCCGCCGAGGCGGGCCTCTCCACCGGATCCCTGCGCCACAGCTTCCCCAGCCGCATCGACCTCGTCGCCCACGCGACGGCGCTCGTCGCCCGGCGCATCGCGGAACGGATCCGGGCTCGTCGCACCGACCCCGACGCGCGGCGCCGGGCCGTGCGGATCCTCGCGGAGCACCTGCCGCTCGACGACGCACGCCGCGCGGAGGCGGAGGTCACTGCGGCGCTCCTCGCCGAGGCGGCGTCGCATCCGCGCCTGCGCGAGGTGCGCGCCGCCGCCCACGCGGCCGCGCGCGAGACGTGCCTGGAGCA
>NZ_QWGT01000522.1 GCF_003576405.1 Clavibacter lycopersici | reverse complement strand
CGCGACCTCGTCGGGCACGCCCGTCGGTCGCGGGGCGACGGCGTCGCCCGGGCGCTCGTCGGCGAGCGCCTCGAGCGGCGGGGTCGACGCGACCACGGCCTCGAGCTCGTAGGCGTCGCCCGTCGTGAGCCCGCCGATCACGGCGCCGGTGGCGCTCGCGTCGTCGTAGTAGAAGGAGTCGGCGAGGCGTCCGGCCTCGTCGCCCGCGAAGGCGATGCGCTCCAGGCGCCCCGCGCCCGGCAGCCACACGCCGCGGTAGGCGTCGACGACGACGTCGAGGGTCACGTCCTCGCCTCGTACGCCCGTCTGGTCGAGCCGGTACGGCACGCGCGCGAACGTGCCGGACGCCTGGCCCGTGCGCGAGGCGTCGACGCTGCCGCGCGCGCCTCCCGTGCCGTAGACCACGCCGTCGTAGGTGTCCAGCGCGGCGAGCCGCACCCGGCCCCCGGCGGGCAGGCCGGCCACGGTGAGCAGCGTGTCGTCGACCGCAGGCGCCTTCCAGTAGGTGCGGAAGGACGAGAGCGGGCTGACCTGCTCGCGC
>NZ_QWGT01000521.1 GCF_003576405.1 Clavibacter lycopersici | reverse complement strand
CCCGCCCGACCGCGACAGGACGACGACGGCCGCTCCCGCCGCGCGGCACGATCGGATGCGGCCCTCGAGGCTGACGGCGTCGGCGAGGTCGTAGTCGACCACCACCACGTCCGTGGGGAACCGCGGTGAGCGCACCAGCTGGAGCCAGCCCGTCGTGCTCACCACGACCTCGACCTCGGGAGCCCGGCGGCGGAGGATCGCGCAGACCTCGTCGAGGGCGGACTCCTGGCTCATGAGCACGCCGACGCGCACGGGCTGCGGCGTCGACCGCCGGGTGGCGTCGTCGGTGCCTGCCTCGGGGTGCCGGAGGGAGGTCATGTCAGAACTGTAGCCAGGGGGCGCGCCGGGACGGCATCCGGGGGCGTGCGCGGACACGTCCGCGCCCGCGTCAGAACAGCGTGGCCTGCGTCGAGGTGGCGGCCGGCAGCGCCGCCGCGACGAGCGGACCCGGTGCGGGCGTCTGCGTCCAGCTGCCGCGACCGCGAGCGGTGGTCGCGCGGCTGTCCGCCCCCTCCTGGCTCCAGCGGGGGCGCGGCCCGTCGCCG
>NZ_QWGT01000520.1 GCF_003576405.1 Clavibacter lycopersici | reverse complement strand
GTACACGGCAGGGGCGCGGCGGCCGGCCGTGCCCGCCGTGCCCGCCGGCCGTGCCGCCCGGATGCGACGAGAGCCCCGCCGGACCGGGGTCCGTCGGGGCTCTCGTGCTGCTGGCGGAGGATAGGGGATTCGAACCCCTGAGGGCTTTCACCCAACACGCTTTCCAAGCGTGCGCCATAGGCCACTAGGCGAATCCTCCATGACGCGTGCCGCTGGCGTTCAGGAACGCGGCGGCACCCGTCGATACTACCTGCCCGCGACGAGGCTCGATGCACCCGGGGTGTCGAGCAGTCCCGCGAGCGCCCGACGCGAGGGCGCGCCGAGCTTCGCGCGCGCCTGGTAGAGGTGCGACTCGACCGTGCGGACGGACAGGAACAGACGGCCGGCGATCTCCCGGTTGCTCAGCCCCTGCGCCGCCAGCACGCCGATCTCGAGCTCGCGCCGCGTCAGCATGCTCACGTCGAGGACGGGCACGACGGTGGCCGCGGCGGTCGCCGGGGCGCCGCGGTCGATGCGGGCCTGGATCCGCGCGAGGGCCGCGCGCGCGTCGGCG
>NZ_QWGT01000519.1 GCF_003576405.1 Clavibacter lycopersici | reverse complement strand
CACCAGGGCGAGTCCGCGGTCGACGGCGCGGCGCGCGAGGCCGCCGAGGAGGCGGGGGTGCCGCCCGCGGGGATCCGGCCCGTGCTCGCCACCGTGCTCGACCTCGGCTTCTGGAGCTACGCGACCGTCACCGCCCGCGTCCACCGCCCGTTCGAGCCGCGCGTCGCGGACGCCGAGAGCATCGAGCTGCGCTGGGTGCCGCTCGACGAGGTCGACCGCCTCGAGCTGCACCCGGGCTTCGGCCGGGCGTGGCCGATGCTGCGCGACGAGCTCGCGCGCGAGGTCACGCTCGTCGTCGACACGGCCAACCTGCTCGGATCCCGGCCGGACGGCTGGTGGCGCGACCGCGCCGGATCCACCTCCCGGCTCCTCGCCGAGCTCGACCTCCTCGCGCGCGACGGCATGCCCGCCGCCGACCTGGGCCTGCCGGGCGACGTCAGGTGGCCGGACGTCGTGGCCGTCGTGGAGGGGGACGCACGCGGCAACAGCGTCTACCGGCTGGGTCGCGTGCACCCGCGCTTCCAGGTGCCGGCGCACATCGCGGACGACCTCGCG
>NZ_QWGT01000518.1 GCF_003576405.1 Clavibacter lycopersici | reverse complement strand
GGGGACGGGGACGTACCGCCGGATCGCCGGGTCCTGGCAGGCGGCCGTGATCGCGTCGACATCGCCCAGGGCGGGCGGGCGGAGCGTGAGGCGCGGGGTGCGGAGGGTGACGGGATCCATCGGCCCACGCTACCGGCGGGCCGGACGCGACGACGGCCCGCCGCCTCCGGGGAGGCGACGGGCCGTCAGGGCGATCGGCGGATCAGTCGCGCGGCTTCCGCCCGCGACGCTCCGGTGCCGCACCGCGCTCGGTGGCGCGGGGGCCGCCGCGGTCGGGGCGGATGTCGATCGGCCGGCCGTTGATGACCGTGCTCGCGAGCCGGTCGATCTTGTCCTGCGGCAGTCCCGCGGGCAGCTCGACGAGCGAGAAGTCCGGGCGGATGTCGATGTGGCCGAAGTCCTCGCGGCTGAAGCCGCCCTCGTTGGCGAGCGCGCCGACGATCTGGCGGGGCTCGACGCGGTGGCGGCGGCCGACGTCGATGCGGTACGTCGCCATGTTGCCGCTGCCGCGCGCGGGACGGGCGCGACGCTCGCCGCGGTCGTCGCCGTCGCGGCCC
>NZ_QWGT01000517.1 GCF_003576405.1 Clavibacter lycopersici | reverse complement strand
GAGGCGCGCGGGGCCGCGCGCCAGGTCGCGGTCGCGCACGGCCGCGCCTCGTCGGGTGCGCGCGAGGTCGGCGCCCTCGACGACCTCGCCGGCCCGCAGCAGGACGCCCGCGCTCGTCCCCTCCTCGCCGCAGACGACGTTCGCGCACGTGTGCATCCCGTAGGTGAAGTACGCGTAGAGATGCCCGGGCGGCCCGAACATGGTCGCGTTGCGCGCGCGCTTCCCGCGGAAGGAGTGCGAGCCCGGGTCCTCGCCGACGCCGCGGTACGCCTCCACCTCGGTGAGGCGGACGGAGACGCGGCCCTCCTCGGAGTCGCGCGACAGGACCGCGCCGAGGAGAGCGGGCGCCACCTCGACCGCGTCGCGCGCGAAGAACGCCGCGTCGATCACGCGGGGGTCAGATCAGCTCGCCGTTGAGGCTCGCGACGACCACCACGAACACCAGGACGGCGACGGCCACGCCGATGACGAGCGGCAGGAGCCAGCGGTGCCGCGGCTCGGGCCGCTCGGGACGGCGCCCGTTCGAGAGCGTCACGCGGACGCCTCCCCGGATGCCGA
>NZ_QWGT01000516.1 GCF_003576405.1 Clavibacter lycopersici | reverse complement strand
CCCGCCCCGCCAGCCCCGCGACGGCGGAAGCGGCCGCGAGATGGCCCGTTCCCCAGTCGAGCGCCTGCACGGGCAGCGGGACGGGCCGGTCGGCGCCCGCCGCGGCCATCCCCGCGTGCGCGATCCCGGTCGCGCTCTGCACGATCGAGTCGAAGCCGCGGCGTCCTGCCCACGGGCCCGTCCACCCGTACGCGTCGATGGACACGTCGATGAGGCCCGGGCGGATCCGCTCCCGCTCGTCGGGCGGGAACCCGAGCGCGTCGAGGGCGCCGGGACGGTAGCCGTGCACGAGGACGTCGGCGCCGGCCAGCAGCTCGGCGAGGCGCGCGCGGCCGTCCGACATCCGGGCGTCCAGGCGCGCGGAGCGCTTGCCTGCCATGACGAGCGGCAGGACGGCGGGCTCGTTCCAGTCGGGCGGGTCGACGCGCAGCACATCGGCGCCGAGGGCCGCGAGCGCCTGCGTGCACGCCGGGCCCGCGATGACGCGCGTGAGGTCGAGGACGCGGATCCCGGCGAGCGGCGCCTCCGCGCGCGGCCGCCAGCCACAGGATCCCGCCCCCGGGCCGCCGTCCTG
>NZ_QWGT01000515.1 GCF_003576405.1 Clavibacter lycopersici | reverse complement strand
GCGGTGACCGGGTGACGTGCCTGGCGCGCGGCACCGGCGGCTCCGTGCCCGCGGGCACCCGCTTCGTCGCGGCGGACCGCGACCGGCCGGACGCCTACGACGAGGTCGCGGGTGCCTTGTGGGACGAGGTCGTCGACCTCACCTCATCCGCGGAGCACGCGCGCACCGCCGTCGCCGCGCTCGCCGAGCGGGCCCGGCACTGGACCCTGGTGAGCACCGTGTCCGTGTACGCGTCCTTCGCGCATGCCGGAGACGACGAGCGCGCGGCGCTCGTGGAGCCGGTCGACCTCGACGAGTACGGCCAGGCGAAGGTGGCGGCCGAGCGGGCGGTGACCGCGGCGCTCGCCGGACGGCGCATGATCGTGCGCCCCGGCCTCGTCGTCGGCCCGGGCGATGACAGCGACCGGTTCGGCTACTGGCCGGCCCGCTTCGCGCTCGCGGGCGACGGACCCGTGCTCGTGCCCGACGCGACCGGCCGGCGCTCCCAGGTGATCGACGCGCGCGACCTCGCGGACCTCGTGGTCGACGTCGGCGTGCGCGCCCTCGACGGCTTCGTCGACGCGGTGGGGGAGAGCGTGCCCCTCGCGAG
>NZ_QWGT01000514.1 GCF_003576405.1 Clavibacter lycopersici | reverse complement strand
AGCCCTGGTGCGCGGGGAGCATGATGCTGCCGGTGTCGGGCACGGGCCCGACCGAGACCGTGAACCGCTGGAACTCGCCGGACTCGAGGCCCACGCCGTCGTCGGCGGTCCAGGTGACCTCGACGGGCGCGTCCGTGATGGTCGCGTCGTCCGTCTTCACGGGGGTGTCGAGCTTCTCGGTGGTGACCTTCGCGGTCCAGCCGGGAACGGGCTCGGTGGACAGGCTCGAGAAGGGCGTGTCCTTCGGCAGGTCGACCGTGACGCTCGTGGTCGTCGCGGTCGCGGACTCGGTGGGGACCTTGAAGGTCAGCGTGCTGTAGCTGCCGGCGGCCGCCTGGTCGGGCGAGACGCGCACGTGCGCGGAGGCCGCGAGGGGCACGGCGACGGCGAGCGCGACGCCGCCGACGAGCGCGGTGGCCGAGCGGAGGATCCGGCGGCGGGAGGAGGAGGGGGATGGGTTCTTCATGGCTGGTGTCCTGTTCCGGGCCGTGCGGAGCGGCCCCGGGAGCGGACGCGGCGGTGCCGGCGTCCGGTGGGGAGATGAGAGGGGCGGGCGATGCGCGGGGCAGCGCGCCGCGGCGCGAGCGGGCGCG
>NZ_QWGT01000513.1 GCF_003576405.1 Clavibacter lycopersici | reverse complement strand
GCCGTCGGCGGTGCGCGCGGCGGCGACGGCGCGGCGGGCCGGGATCCGGTTCCCCCGGTGCAGCGCCTGCCCTGCCGCGTCGCCCCACACGTCGAGCGCCGACGCGAGCGTGAACGGCGCCGCCTCGAGGTCGTTGCGGAGCGCCAGGACCTCCGGGGTCGCGATGGTCACGGACGGGATCGCGGGGCGGGGCACCGGTCGAGCCTAACGGGGGCGCCTCGCTGCCGGCGCATCGGCGGCATGCCGCCCGGACAAGCAAAAACCCCGCCGGAGCGGGGTTCTTGTGGACCTAAGGAGATTCGAACTCCTGACCTCCTCGATGCGAACGAGGCGCGCTACCAACTGCGCCATAGGCCCTGACAACTCCACGAGACTACCACGTCGCGGGGAGCCCTCCGAACCGCGCGGGCGGGAGGAGGAGGAGTCAGCCGACGGCCCGGCGGCGACGCAGGACCTCGTCGAGGTCGCCCATGCCGGGCTCCGCGTCGTCGACGATGCCCATGCGGGAGAAGCGGCTGTCCGGCGCCGTGCGCGCGGCGGGCGCGGCCGGCGCGGCTGCGGCGGGCTCCTCCTCGGCGGACAGCCGGGCGACC
>NZ_QWGT01000512.1 GCF_003576405.1 Clavibacter lycopersici | reverse complement strand
CGCGGTCGTGCCGGGTGCGCCCGCGGGCGCCGCGTACGGGTCCCGCGCATCCAGCCCGGTCGCCGACGAGGCGCCTGCCGCGCGCTCCTCGGCGAAGCGCGCGAGCTCGAGGTCGAGCCCCTCGCGCCGCATCCGCAGGTCGATGTAGAGGATGGCCGCGTTCGCCGACGTGACGACCGCGCCGATGCTCCCCACCACCACGCTCACCACGAGCGTGAGCAGCTGGGTGCCGATGTAGAAGGCGACGGAGGCGTCGAAGGTCTGGAAGTCCAGCTCCCCGTTCGGGAACAGCACCGTCTGCAGGATGGAGGTCAGGAGCGTCAGCGGCACCGTCACCACGTTCGTGGCCGCGGACACGATCACCGCGGTGAGCAGCAGGATCCCGAGCACGCGCCAGAACGAGCCGATCGTGAGCGCCCACGACCGCCGGGCTGCCACCAGAGGCCGGAGCCGCTCGATGACGATGGCGCTCGGCACGAGGGCGAGCCGCGTGGAGACCCAGGCGGCGACGACCACGAGGCCGATCACGCCCAGCACGCCCACGAGGATCCCCGCCACGACGCCCGCGCCCCCGGCGAGCACGAGCAGCGCGA
>NZ_QWGT01000511.1 GCF_003576405.1 Clavibacter lycopersici | reverse complement strand
GCACGAGCACGCGCCCCGCACCGACGACCAGGCGGCCCGCGACGGCGAGCCCGTGCGGCCGCGCGCCCGGATCCTGCGGCGGGGTGAGCGCGTCCACCGAGTACCCGGGGTGGGCCGAGAGCGCGACGCGGTCGGATCCCGCCGCCCGCCAGCGCCGGTCGAGCTCGGCCGCCAGCATCATGCACGCGGTCTTCGAGCGGCCGTAGCGCACGAGCGCCGGCATGCGCCGCTCCCCCGCGAGGTCGCCGAGGTCGAGCGGCGAGAAGCGGTGGGCGAGGGATCCGAGCATCACCACGCGTCCGGCGGGCCGCAGCCGCGGCGCGAGCCCCGCCACGAGCGCGAAGTGGCCGAGCGCGTTGGTGCCCATCAGCTCCTCGAAGCCGTCGATCGTCGTCCGACGCTGTCGCGCCCTCCCGCCCGCGGGGGTGAGCCCCGCGTTCGCGACGACGGCGTCGAGGTCCTCCCGCACCGCGGACGCGCACGCGTCGACGCTGTCGAGCCGCGCGAGGTCGAGGGAGACGACCTCCACGTCGGCCGCCGGCACGCGCGCCCGGATCGCCCGGGCGGCGGCGGCCCCGCGCTCGGCGGAACGGCAGG
>NZ_QWGT01000510.1 GCF_003576405.1 Clavibacter lycopersici | reverse complement strand
GAACGGCAGCGCGACGCCGCCGAGCGCGAGGAGCGGCGGCACGCACAGCGGCGCGACGATCGAGGCGAGCCGCCCGAAGCCCGCCGCGCTGCCGGCGCCCGTTGCGCGCACCCGCGTCGGGTAGAGCTCGGGCGTCACGGCGTAGAGCGCACCCCATGCGCCGAGGTTCGAGAACGACATGAGGGCGCCGAAGACGAGGATCGTCGTGACGGAGTCCGCGGTGCCGAAGAGGCCGGCCGAGACGGCGGATCCCGCGAGGAACACCGCGAGCGTCACGCGCCGCCCCCACCTCTCGACGAGCCAGGCCGACACCGCATAGCCCGGGAGCTGCGCGAGCGTGATGAGGAGCGTGTACTCGAACGACCGCACGAGCGAGAAGCCCTGCGCGACGAGCAGCGTCGGCAGCCAGATGAAGGCGCCGTAGTAGGCGAAGTTGACGCAAAACCACACGATCCAGAGCGAGAGCGTGCGGCGACGAAGGCGCGCGCCGAAGAGGCGCTCGCGGGGCGCGGCGTCGGGCTCGTCGCCGGACGCGTCGACGGCATCGGCGGCGTCCGCGGTCCGGGCCTCGGCCGTCGTCTCGGTGCTGGCGCCCGTCGCCGGATC
>NZ_QWGT01000509.1 GCF_003576405.1 Clavibacter lycopersici | reverse complement strand
CCCTCCTCGCCGCCGCCTCCGTGGCCGCCGCGGTCGCGCTGGTGCGCATCGCCGCCGCGCGGGGGCTCCTCGGATCCGCCGCGCCGCCGCTGCGCCCGGACGAGGACGTCGACCTCCCGGTGCTCATCTCCTCGAGCGACCCGGACGCCGACGGGCACGAGCGCTCCCGGGCACCAGGCCGCCGGATGCAGGTCGTCGTGCCTGCGCCGCTCCCGGCCGCCTGACCGCGGCCCGCAGGGGTCATCCGCCGCCGTCGCGCGGCGACGACCCGGCGCGCGCCCGCATGCGACGACCAGACGGACCGCATCCGCTCTCGTCGCAAGGAATCCCGTGGACCCCACATCGTTCGCCCCCGTCCGAGCCGTGCTCGACGGCCTGTCCCAGCTCGTCGTCGGCCTCGCCGACCTGATCCACCCGCTCGCCGGCGCCTCCGCCACCGGCGTGGCCGTCATCCTCCTGACCCTCGGCGTGCGGGCCCTGCTCGTGCCGGTCGGCGTGGCGCAGGTGCGCGCCGAGATCCAGCGCCGCCGCATCGCGCCCGCGCTCGCCGAGCTGCGTCGCCGCCACGCCGGGAAGCCCGAGCAGCTCGCACGCGCGACGCAGGAGC
>NZ_QWGT01000508.1 GCF_003576405.1 Clavibacter lycopersici | reverse complement strand
TCGCGCGCATCGGCTGGCGCGCGTACGCCGGGAACGCCGGATCCGCCGCCGTCGCCCGCGCGCTCGGCTTCCGCTTCGAGGGGATCGCCCGGCTCGGCGCCATGGGCCGCGGCGGCCGCGAGGACGACTGGCTCGCCGGGATCCTCGCGACCGACGAGCGGACGCCGCAGCCGTGGCCCGTGCTCGCGTGACGGATCGGACCCCGCCCGGCGCCGGCCTCCTCGGCCGCGACGTCACGGTCACCACCGCCGACGGACGCCGCCTGCGCGCGATGGTCGCGGGCGACGGCGACGACCTCGTGGTGCTCGAGGCGGGGCTCGGCGGGAGCGGGCTGACCTGGGGGCCCGTGCACGGGATCCTCGCCCGGACGCACCGCGTCGTCGCGTACGACCGCGCGGGCCTCGGCGGCAGCGACCCGGATCCCGCGCCCCGCGACCTCGACCGGCTCGCCGACGACCTGGAGGCGGTCGTCGCCGCGTTCCCGCACCGCCGGCTGGTGCTCGTCGGGCACAGCTGGGGCGGGCCGGTCGTGCGCGTGGCGGCGGCGCGGCGCATCGCGCGCGGGCTGCCGACCGCGGGCGTCGTGCTGGTGGATCCGAGCGACGAGCGCGCCCGCG
>NZ_QWGT01000507.1 GCF_003576405.1 Clavibacter lycopersici | reverse complement strand
CTGCCGCGGTGCCGCGGGTCAGGCGCCGCGCCCCGCCGCCGCCAGCGCCTCGATCGCGTCGAGCGCCCGCTCCACGGGAGGCAGCGCGTCGATCTCCTCTCGGACCGCCCGCGCGGAGCGCGCGACGGACGGGTCCGACAGCAGCGCCGCCACCGCGGACGCCATGTCGCCGGGCGTCGCGGCGGCCGCGTCGAGCACGCGTCCTGCGCCGATGTGCTCCGCCGCCCGCCCGTTGAGCACCTGGTCCGCCCCCATCGGCAGCACGGCGACCGGCACCGCGCGCGCGAGCGATCCCGTGAGCGTGCCGGATCCCCCGTGGCACACGACGACGTCCGCGAGCCCGAGCACGGCGCCCTGCGGCACGTGCCGCTCCACGCGCAGGCGCGGCGTCGACCCGAGCGAGCGCGGATCCACCCCCGGCCCGACCGTCACGAGCGTCCGCACCGGCAGGGTCGCCAGCCCGGCGACGATGCGCGGCAGCAGGTCGCCCGACCGCACGTTGAACTCGGTGCCGAGCGTCACGTACGCGCGGTGCGGCTCGTCCCCGGCACCGAGCCAGGCGGCGGCGGGGTGCGCGTCCGCGGTCTCCGGCGGCTCCGGCCGCACGCGCAGCACGG
>NZ_QWGT01000506.1 GCF_003576405.1 Clavibacter lycopersici | reverse complement strand
CACGTCCTCGTCGGCGAGGAGTACGGCGGCGAGGCCGTGCCCGGCCGCCCGTGCTGGTACCTCGACCCCGTCGACGGCACCGCGAACCTCGCCAACGGCGTGCCGTGGACGAGCTTCTCGCTGGCCCTCGTGGTCGACGGCGAGCCCGTCGTCGGCGTCGTCGCGGATCCCTGGCGCGGCACGCTCGTCGAGGCCGCCGCGGGCGAGGGCGCCTGGTCGGCGGGTGCGCGCCTCGACCTCGCGGCCGAGCCGGGCGGCGTGCACGCCCTCGACGCGGATCCGCTCCGGGGCCGGATGGTGAGCACGGAGCTCGCGGGACACGCGCCCTGGCCGGGCATGCTGCCTCTGCTCGACGCGCTCGCCGAGCGGTGGTGCACGCTGCGGATCATGGGATCCGGCACCCTCACGGTCGCCGGCATCGCGCTCGGCCACGGGGTCGGCGCGGTGATCGGCAGGTTCGGCCCGGTCGACCACCTCGCGGCGACGCTCATCGTGCGCGAGGCCGGCGGCGTGGTGCTCGACGCGGACGGCGAGGACACGCTGTTCCCGGCGACGGGGGGCGTGCTCGCGGCCCGCGACCGGCCGACCGCCCTGGCCCTGCACGCGCTCTGGCGCGCGGGCATCGCCGACGCGGCGACGGCGGCCG
>NZ_QWGT01000505.1 GCF_003576405.1 Clavibacter lycopersici | reverse complement strand
GGGCGCCGGCCGCGCCGCAGCACGCTGGCCGCTCACCGCCGCGCTCGGCGTCGCCCTCCTCGCGGGCGCCGCGAGCCTCCACCTGCTCGTCGAGCCGGGCGCGTGGTTCCTGCTGTGCGCGGTCGTCGTCGCCGCCGTGCTCGGATCCGCAGCCCTGCTCCGCGCCGCCGGGGTGCCGCGCCTGCTCGCGTCGCTCGGCGGCCTCGTGCTCCTCGCCCTGCTGATCACGCTCGTGTTCGCGGGGCGCACCGCCGTGCTCGGCGTGATCCCCACCCCGGAGACCCTGCGCACCCTGATCGCCGTCGGCGAGCAGGCGGGCGAGGAGATCTACCGCCGGTCGGCGCCCGTGCCGCCGCTCGCTTCCATCGTCTTCGTCATCGTGGCGTCGATCGGCGCGCTCGCGGTCGTGCTCGACGTGCTCGCCCATGCCCTCCGCCTGCCCGCCGTCACCGGGCTCCCGCTCCTCGTGCTCGTCTCCGTCCCGGGCGCCGTGCTCGTGGGCGAGTTCTCCGTCGGGTCGTTCGCCGTCACGGCGCTCGCGTGGTTCGCGGTGCTCGCCGCCGACGCGCGCGAGTCGGACCGGGAGGGCGGCTGGCGCGGATCCGGCCTCCTCGGCGGATCGCGACCCGCGCCACCGCCGGCACCCGGCCGCA
>NZ_QWGT01000504.1 GCF_003576405.1 Clavibacter lycopersici | reverse complement strand
GAGGATGTAGAACTCGACGTGCACGTAGCGCGTCGCCTTCTCGACCTCCGCGGTCATCGCCGCGATCGACTCGTCGTAGTGGCTGTAGAGCTTCGCCCGGTTGCCGCCCACGAGCGGCATGGAGCCGAGCGTGCGGTTGAGCTCCACGACCGAGTCGAGCCACGACGGCCAGGAGTGCTCGCGCGTGACGCGCTCGATGCCCTCGGTCGACTCGATGATGAACCGGTTGATCTCCTGCTGCTTCTCGCGGCGCCGCTTCGGCAGCCGGGTCGAGCCGATGAGCAGGAACAGCAGGATGCCGAGGTACGGCAGGAAGAAGATCGCCATGAGCCACGCCATGGCGGTGGACGGCCGGCGATTGCGGGGGATGACCAGCAGCGCCGTGATGCGCACGACGAAGTCGACGACGACCGCGAGCCCCGCGAGGACGAGGGTGGTCATCGAGGGGTCCATCAGGCGGAGTCTATCCGCCGCGACCGGGCCGCCCGGGGGACGCGGTGCCCGCCGGACAGGCGGGGCACGCGCACCCGGTGGATCAGCGGAAGTTGACGAACTGCAGGTCGAGATCCACGTCGGCGCCCTTGAGCAGCGCGATGGTCTGCTGCAGGTCGTCGCGGCTCTTGCTCGAGACGCGGAGCTCGTCGCCCTCGACG
>NZ_QWGT01000503.1 GCF_003576405.1 Clavibacter lycopersici | reverse complement strand
TCGGAGGGCGTCGTCGTCGGGGGATCCGGTCACCGGTACGCCTCCGGGAGCTCCGGGCACGCGGCGGACAGCTGGCCGGCCATGCGCTCCGGGAACGGGCTCCAGGCCCGCTCGGTGCGTCCGGTCTCGACGAACTCGTCGACCCCGGGCACCTCGCCGACGTAGGGCCTGCCCTCCGCGGCGTAGCAGGGCAGGAGGAACGACACGTAGTAGTCGTGGATGTAGGCGAGCTCGGCGTCGGAGCGCGCACCGACGTCGCGCAGGGGGAAGCGGACCGCGCAGCCGTAGACGGCGACCGGATCCGCGTCGACGATCGTGTATCCGTCCTGGCCGCTCATGGAGGCCTCGACGCCCGCCTCCCGCAGGCAGGCCACCTGCTGCTCCGCGTGGTCCTCCTGGTCGTCGACCAGCCGCTCCGTCCCCACGTCGGGCCGCACCGCGTCGGGCTGCTGCTCGAGCACGAGGTCCCACTGCTGGTCGGCGCGGATCCGCAGGTCCTCGGCCAGCTCCGCCTCGGTCGGCGGGACGCGGACGGGCGGGTCCGCCGTGAAGTCGGGGACGACGGATCCGCGGCGGCCGTCCGGGGTGCCCATCGCCTGCCCGCGCGGGGTGGAGGTCGCCGTGACGTCGGAGCCGACGGCCTCGGCGGTCGGGGGCG
>NZ_QWGT01000502.1 GCF_003576405.1 Clavibacter lycopersici | reverse complement strand
AGCCGCGCGCGGGCCCGCTCGACCGCGGTCGGCGCGACGTCCACCGCGAGCAGCTCGTCGACGCGCTCGGCGAGGCCCGCCGTCGTCACGCCGATCGAGCAGCCGATCTCCAGCGCCCGCCCGTACCGCTCGTCCGGCAGGGCGGCGAGGGTCGCGAGGCGCTTGCGGCGCTCGTACCAGCGGGTGGTGACGCGCCAGGGATCCTCGGCGCGGGCGTACGCGGCGTCGAAGCGCTCGGCGGCGGTGGGCTCCGCGGCGGCGTCGGTGACGTGCGCCTCGTCGCCCACGATCAGCACCTCGCGGTCGCGGTCGGCGTGCCGGAGGAACCCGGGCCGCAGCACGGCGCGGTCCTCGGGGGCGTCCGACAGCGGATCCACCTGGCTGGCGTGCGCGCGGATCGCGGCGCGCTTCGCCTCCCGCATCCGCGCGTCGAGCGGCAGCGCGCGCAGCGCGGCCCACGGCACGCGCGGGTCGTCGGGCGTCGCCCAGTGCCACATCCAGACCGGGTACTCGACGAGCCGGATCCCGCGCCCGGCGGGCAGCGCGCCCACCAGCCCGGCGACGACCTCGCCCGTGACGCGGTGGTCGCGGTGCCCGTCGCCCCGCCAGGGCGCCGCGACCCAGGTGCCCGGACCGGCGTCGGCGAGGAGCCCGGCGAG
>NZ_QWGT01000501.1 GCF_003576405.1 Clavibacter lycopersici | reverse complement strand
TCAGGCCCCACTCGGGCGTCGGCCGGGCGCTGCCGAGGCCGAGGAAGCCGAGCGCCGCGAGCGTCAGGGCGATGCCCGGTAGGCGCAGCATCGCGTTCCGCACCACCGGGCCGACGACCGCGGGCAGGAGGTGGCCGAGGAGGATCCGGGCGCGCCCGACCCCGAGCACCGGCAGGATCCGCACGTGCGGCTGCGCGCGCGCCTCCTGCATCAGCGCCCCGGCGTGCGCGGCGAGCGGCGCCCAGCCGACGGCGGCCACGGCGATGGCCGCGCCGGCGGTCGACGGACCCTGGATCGCGGCCACGACGATGCCCGCGAGGATCGGCGGCGCGGCGTTCGCGACCTCGATGGCGCCGAGCGACGCGCGCGGCAGGAGCCCGAGCACCAGGCCGATCGCGCAGCAGGCGAGCGTGACGAGGAGCGCGGTGCCGAGCGTGGTCAGGGCGCCGTGGCCGACGCGGCCGAGCAGGTCCCTGCCGCTCGCGTCGGCGCCGAACGGGAGCGCCCACGAGGGCGGTGCGAGGCGGCCGGCTGTGGTGGCGAGGGGATCCCGCGCGAGTCCCGCGACGACGATGAGCGCGAGGAGCCCCGCGGCGACGGCAGGCACGACGGCGTCGCGGCGGCGGGCGGGGACGCGCGCGTCGGGCACGGGCAGGGATCCGAGGCGGAGGGCGGGGCC
>NZ_QWGT01000500.1 GCF_003576405.1 Clavibacter lycopersici | reverse complement strand
GCGCCCGCCGTGCCGTCGACGATCGTGCTCTCCGACGACGCGCCCTCGGTGCTGCCCGACGCGTACGCGGCCGAGCTGGAGGCCGCGGGCTGGGACGTCCGGCGGCTTCCCGGGATCCACCACGACATGCAGCTCGAGGACCCCGACCGGGTGCTCGCTGGCGTCGAGGACGTGCTGTGACGGACCCCGCCCGCGACGACGCCGCGCCGGATCCCGCGCGCCCCGACCGCCCCGCCGACGCCGAGATCGCCGCCCGGCTCGCCGCCGCCCTCCGCGCGCCCGACGCGTCGGCCCGGCTGCAGGCGGCGCTCACCGCGGGCACCCGGCCGGATCCCGCGCTCATCGAGGGCCTCATCCACCGCTGCCGCGTGGAGACCGACCTCAACGTGCGCGAGATGCTCACGTGGGCGCTCATCCGGCACGACCCGGAGACCACGATCCCGCCGCTCATCGCGGAGCTCGGCTCGCCGATCCCGCAGGCGCGGAGCCAGGCGCTGCACACGCTCTCCAAGATCGGCGACCGGCGGGCGCTGCCGGCGATCACGCCGGCGCTCCTGCGGGATCCCGACGACCACGTCGCGCGCACCGCGTGGCGGACGGCGTCGGGCCTCGTCGACGGCGACCGCGACCCGGCCGGCGCGCGCTGGCTCTCCCAGCAGCTGGCGTCGCAGCTCGGCCGC
>NZ_QWGT01000499.1 GCF_003576405.1 Clavibacter lycopersici | reverse complement strand
CGCGGCGACCGCGACGACCTCATAGCCCGCGCCCACGACCGCGGACGGCGTGGCCACGAGCACGGTGTCGGCGAGCGGGTGCGGCGAGAGCGTGTCCTCGGGCACCTCGGCGCCGAGCAGCTCCTCCACGAAGTCGGACGCGGGACGGCCCGGGTTCCGCTCCACGAACCGCCGGGCCGCCGTGAACAGCGCCACGACGCCGTCGAGGTCGCGGTTCGCCTGGTCGGCCACGATCCCCGTCTGCAGCGCCTGCTCGAACCACGGCGTCGCCAGCCCCGAGCCCTCCCAGAGGTGCCAGAGCAGCTCCTCGATCGTGCCGTCCGCGGAGGCGAGCTCGCGCGCGCCCTGCAGCGTGCGGGCGAGCCGTGCGAGCCGGCGGGCCGGCCCCAGGTCGAGCGTCTCGAGCCGCCCGGGCGCGGCGAGCGCCTCGACGAGCAGCTCGTCGCTCGAGCGGTGGCCGTCGCCCGCGAGCTCCTCCTGGCGCATCGCGAGACGCAGCCGCCGGAGCTGGATCCCGTCGAGGCCGCCGAGCGGACCGGTGGCGAGCTCGGCCGCGATGTCCGGCGTGAGCGGCACGCGCCCGAGCACCACGTCCACGGCCCGGATGAGGGCGAGCGCGGCGAGGTCGTCGCGGAGCGCGCGTCCCGCGACGGCCGTGCGCGTGGGCACCTCGGCGGTCGCGAGGCT
>NZ_QWGT01000498.1 GCF_003576405.1 Clavibacter lycopersici | reverse complement strand
GCGTGGGGCGAGCGCGTCGAGGACGTGCCGCTGCGCGTCGTGCCCCTCGCCGAGCCGGACGCGGCGCCGGGCCTCGTCAACGGATCCGTGGACGTCGCCTTCGTCCGCCTCCCCGTCGACGGCCGGGGCCTCACGATCGTGCCGCTCTACGGCGAGGTGCAGGTCGCCATCCTGCCGAAGGAGCACGCGCGCGCCACGGCCGACGCGATCTCGATCACCGACCTCGCGGAGGACCTGCTGCTGCAGCCCGCCGACACCGTGCCGGGCTGGCCCGGGCGCACCGCGGGCGCGGATCCCGTCCCGATGCCCGACGACACGGCCGCGGTCGTCGAGCTGGTCGCCGCGGGTGTCGGCTTCGTGGTCGTGCCGCACGCGCTCGGCCGACTCCACGCGCGCAAGGACGTCGTCGCGGTGCCGGTGCACGACCTGCCCGAGACGCGGGTCGCCGTGGCCTGGCGCGAGGGCGACGCATCCCCCGACATCGAGGAGCTCGTGGGCATCGTCCGCGGGCGCACGGCCGCCAGCTCGCGCTCCTCGCGCGACGACGACGAGCGCGACCGGAAGAAGCCGACCGCCGCGCAGAAGACGGCGCGCAAGGCCGCGGGCAAGCCGGGCGCCGCGGGCGCGAAGGGCGGGTCGAAGCCGGCGCAGAAGGGCGGCGGGAAGCGCACTCCCCCGCCGCGCGGCCAGCG
>NZ_QWGT01000497.1 GCF_003576405.1 Clavibacter lycopersici | reverse complement strand
GCGACGGACGGACCCGGCGACCCGGATCCCGCGGGCCCCGTGCACGTGGTCCGCGCGGCCGCGACCGGGTACGTCGCGGGCGTCGACCTCGCGGCGCTCGTCGCGGACGCGGCACGGCGGGGCGCGCGGCACCGGGTGGTCGCGCTGCCGGGCGCGCACGTGGTGGACGGGGATCCGCTCGTCGAGGTCGTCGGCGGCGACGCGCACGCGGACGACGCGGCCGCCCGCCTCTCGTTCGACCTGCAGCCAGCGCGCACACCCCATCAGGACATCGACTACGCCGTGCAGCAGATGGTGGAGATCGGCGTGCGCGGCCTCGCCTCCGGCACCAACGACCCGTACACGGCGGTGGGCGCGCTCGACGCCCTCTCCGGCGCGCTCCGCACGCTGTGCCTGCGGCCGACGCCCGAGGTGGACGTGCGGCGCGACGCCGACGGGGTGCCGCGCGTGGAGATCCGCTGGCCGCGGCCGGCCGCGCTCGTGTCCGAGGCGTTCCTCGCGATCCGCGCGTACGGGGTCGGGCAGGCGATCGTGATGCGCGCGACGCTGCGGCTCGCCGACCGGTTGGCCGCGGTCGCCGACGACGAGGTGCGCGCGACCCTGCACCGCGAGGTGCGGGCGCTCGCCGCGTCCTACGAGCGGACGGACCCCGAGGCCGTGGACGCGGATCCGCTGCGGGCCCGGCTCGCCGACCTC
>NZ_QWGT01000496.1 GCF_003576405.1 Clavibacter lycopersici | reverse complement strand
GCGTCCCGCTCCGAGCTGACGCGCGAGACGGGCCTCAACCGCTCCACCATCGCCGCGCTCGTGGGCGAGCTGCAGGAGGTCGGCGCGGATCCCGGAGATGATCGCGGCGGCGAGCCGGGCGGCCTGCGCGGCGGTGGGCACGCCGTCGGTGTCGCGGCGGATCCGCTGCTGCACCACGCCGTCGAGGCCGACGAGGCCGACCGTGACCGCGTCGATCTCGGGGTTGACCGCGAAGACGACCACGCGCGGGTCGGCGGAGACGATGGGGCTCGGCCGGCCGACGCGGTTGGTGCCGGGCGGCTCCGACTCCACGACGAGGCCGAGCTCCTGCAGCTCGCCCACGAGCGCGGCGATGGTGGAGCGGTTGAGGCCCGTCTCGCGCGTCAGCTCGGAGCGGGACGCGGGGCCGGTCTCGTGCACGATCTGCAGCACGGTCGCGAGGTTGGAGCGGCGGACGTGGTCGGGGGTGGTGCCTCGGGAGCGGGGATCCGGCGCGAGCGGGACCGACCGGGCGGGATCCACGACCGGTGCGGACGGCTCGGGCGCGCGCTCGGCGTCGCCCGTCTCGTTCCCGGTCACTGGATCCCCACCCGACGAGGCTACCCGGCGGCCGACGGGCGGGCGACGGCCGCGACGCCCTCGGACACCGGCGGCCCCTGGAGCGCCTCCCGCACGCCGCGCTCCCGCCACGACTCG
>NZ_QWGT01000495.1 GCF_003576405.1 Clavibacter lycopersici | reverse complement strand
CCTCGGGGACGCGCCCGCCCTCCGCCCGCGCACCCTGGCGGCGGTGATCGGCGTCGGCCACGTCGGTCCCGTGGCCGTCGACCTCGTCGCGGACGGCCCGCACGCGGTCGTCGCCGGCACGACGGGCAGCGGCAAGAGCGAGCTCCTCGTCACGTGGATGACGGCGCTCGCCGCAGCGCACCCGCCCGAGGAAGTGACCGTGCTCCTCGTCGACTTCAAGGGCGGCGCCGCGTTCGATCCGCTGCTGGTCCTGCCGCACGCCGTCGGGCTGGTCACCGACCTCGACGGGCAGGGCGCGCGCCGCGCGCTCGAGAGCCTGCGCGCGGAGATCCGCCACCGCGAGCGCGTCCTCCGCGAGGCCGGCGCGCGCGACGTCGACGACCCCGCCGCCGCCGGTGCGCTGCCGCGCCTGGTCATCGTGGTCGACGAGCTGGCGGCCCTCCTCGCCGACCAGGACGGACTGCACGAGGTCGTCGCCGACATCGCCGCCCGGGGCCGCTCCCTCGGCATGCACCTCATCCTCTGCACGCAGCGCCCCGCCGGCGTCGTGCGCGACGCGGTGCTCGCCAACTGCGACCTCCGCCTGTCGCTCCGCGTCAACAACGAGGCCGACAGCCGCGCGCTCCTCGGCACGGTCGAGGCCGCCGGCCTCGCGGACGCGCCCGTCGGCCGCTGCCTCGTCGGGGCGCACGGCGC
>NZ_QWGT01000494.1 GCF_003576405.1 Clavibacter lycopersici | reverse complement strand
CGATCCCACGACCACGAACCTGTTCGCTGCGGCCATGCGCCCGCCAGCCGCCGCCGTCCGGGATCCGGCCGAGCTTCTTCACGTCGACGTGGATCAGGTCGCCGGGATGCTCATGCTCGTACCGGTTTGCCGTCGACCGGGATGCCCGGATCACGGCCCCGGTGACGGGGTCCAACCATGCCAACGGCGGTGCCCCGTGCCGCCGCAGGATGCGGGAGATCGTGCGGGCTGGAACACCGGTCACCGGCGCCAACCGGGCAGGACCTGATCGCAATCGGGTCCTCGCTTCCACGACGGCTCGTTCTCGTTCCGGGCTCGTCCTCGTCGGCACCCGTCTCGGCCTCGAGGACCGGTCCGACAAGCCTTCGAAGCCCTCGGACCGGAACCGATTCACCCACCGATGCGCGCACTGACGCGACACACCGAGTTCGCGCGCGACATGCGAGACCGGCCGACGATCCTCGACCACCCGCCGCACGAGGAGAACCCTCCCGTGAACCGTCAGACGAGCATTAGCGTGGGACATCGAGGCCTCCTGGCAGTGGCAGAACTAGACAGCTCCATCAAGCCAGGAGGCCTCCTCACACGCCCCGAAGTGTCACCAACGTCATGGCCGGGTACACCTAGCGCTCGGCGAGGATGCGCTCGGCGGCCGCGCGCGCCTCGGCCGCGGTGCGAGCGCCGACGACGGCAGCGG
>NZ_QWGT01000493.1 GCF_003576405.1 Clavibacter lycopersici | reverse complement strand
CCCTCCGCGGCGGCGCCCGCAGCGCCCGCCGCCCCACCCGCCACCGCGCCGAGCAGCCCGCCCACGACCTCCCCCCAGGTCGTGCAGGGTCTCGGCGCGGTGCCGACCCGCGTGGCCATCCCGGCCATCGCGCTGGATCAGCCGCTCATCGACCTCGGGATCGCCCCCGACGGCCGCATGGAGGTGCCCGTCGACTTCGACGACGTCGGCTGGTTCACGGGCGGCGGCCGGCCCGGCGGTCGCGGGCCCACCGTGATCGCGGCGCACGTCGACTCGCGCGTGGGACCTGCGGCGTTCGCGCGCCTCGCCGAGCTCGGCGTCGGCGACGAGGTCACCGTGCAGGACGTCGACGGCGGATCCACGCGCTACGCCGTGACCGAGGTCGCCGACTTCGCCAAGGCCGACTTCCCGACCGCGCGCGTGTTCGGCGCGCAGCCCACGGACCAGCTGCGCCTAATCACGTGCGGCGGGATCTTCGACCGCAGCGTCGGCCACTACGAGGACAACCGCGTCGTGTTCGCTGAGCCCGTCGGCTGATCCGCGGACAGGCGCGAGACCCGGCGCCGGCGGGCCGGAGCTGGAACCGGGTGCGGTCAGGCCCCGGTGCCGGCCGACTCCGTCTCGCCCGCGTCCGGCAGCCCCGCCCGCAGGCGCGCCGTGCGCTCGCGCATCAGCTCGAGCCGGGCCTCGTCGAGCGCCGCG
>NZ_QWGT01000492.1 GCF_003576405.1 Clavibacter lycopersici | reverse complement strand
GACGGGGCGGCGCTCATCGCACGGCCTCCAGCCGCCCGGCCCGGCCCGGGACGGCGTCGAGGCGCAGGACGTCGTCGGCCAGCGCGCGCACCAGGTCGGCGTCGTGGGTGACCGCCAGGACGCCCACGCCCTCGCGGTCGACGAGGTCGGCGAGGAGCGCGACGAGCTCGGCCCAGGTGCGGGCGTCCTGCCCGAACGTCGGCTCGTCGAGGACGAGGAGGCGCGGTGCGGTGGCGAGGGCGGTCGCCACCGACAGGCGCCGCTTCTCCCCGCCGGAGAGGGTGAAGGGGTTGGCCTGCGCGAGGCCGTCGAGGCGCAGGCGCACGAGCAGCTCGTCGACGCGGCGGGCGGCGTCGGCGGGATCCATGCCCACGGCCCGCGGGCCGACCTCGAGCTCCGCCCGCACGGTTGCGGCGAGGAACTGGTGCTCGGGGTCCTGGAAGACGGTGCCGATCCGGGCGGCGAGCTCGCGCGAGCGCCAGGCCGCGGGATCGGCGCCGAGCCCGTCAGCGAGGGTCGGCCCCGCGACGACCCCTCCGGACAGTGGACGCAACAGGCCGCCCAGCGTCAGCGCGAGCGTGCTCTTGCCGCCGCCGTTCGGGCCGGTGAGCGCGGTGACGCGGCCGGAGGCGAGCGCGACGCCGATGTCGTCGGCGACCGCGGACCGGCGGGAGCCGCTCCGCCCGACGGCGAGGCCGTCCGC
>NZ_QWGT01000491.1 GCF_003576405.1 Clavibacter lycopersici | reverse complement strand
CGCCCTGACCGCCCGACGGCGTCGGACCGCGCGCACGACGAGCGCGCCGAGGATCCCGACGACCACCGCCACCGCGAGCTGCCCGAGCACGCCGCCCTCGCCGCGGAGCACCGCGCCGCCCACCATGCCGCCGGCGTCGAGGAGCTCGAGCGGGTAGCGCAGCAGCACGCGGTTGCCGAGGGCGTAGGTGACGCCGACCACGACGGCCGTCCCGACCCAGAGGAGCAGCACGGCCACGATGGATCCGACGATCCGGCCGACCGAGCGCAGCCCGGTGAGCGCGATGGCGACGCCGAGCACGACGGGCGGCACCCACGAGATCACCGGCAGGATCGCGTACGCCGTGTCGCTCAGCATCCCGGTGGCGCCGCGCGAGACGAGCCCTCCCAGCCACCCGCCGAGCAGCACGACCGGGACGGCCGCCGCCACGACGGCGAGCCCCGCGGGCGCGCGGGCGAGGAGCGCCGCGACGATGCCCGCGAGCAGCACCATCGCCGCGGTGCCCGCGACGAACGCCACGAGGTAGACCTGCGCCTCGCTGATGGAGGCGCCCGTGCGGTCGCCCGCGCCGGAGACGTCGTCCATGCCGAGCCCGTCGGCCGTCACCGTCGCGGTCTGCACGAGCGCGACGACCTGCGCGAGGAGCAGCCCCGCGACCACCAGCCAGGATCCGCGCCGCGGGAGCCGCGAGCGCAGCGCGCGGCC
>NZ_QWGT01000490.1 GCF_003576405.1 Clavibacter lycopersici | reverse complement strand
TCGCCCCCGCGGCCGCCGCGGCGCGTGCCGCCGCCATGGCGTGGGCTGCCGGATCCGCTCCGGCTGCGGTCGCGCCCGCCGCCACATCTCCCACCGAGTCCGCGGAGCCGGCTCCGACGTCGGACGCCGCGGCCCGCACGGAGCCCGAGCTGGAGCCCTCGCCGGAGCAGGCGCCGGAGCCGCAGGCCGCGCCCGAGCAGGCGTCGGAGCCGCAGCCCGAGCTCGAGCCCGCGCCGGAGCCGCAGACGGCGGTGCTCTCGACGCCGATCGCCGACCCTGCGCCGGACGCCGACCGCGCCCGAGAGGACGAGCCCGCGCCGCGCGACGAGTACGCGCCGCGCGAGTCCTCGGCCGACGCCGGGGATCCGGTCGCTGCCCCGACCCCGTCCGCACCCGGCGACGCCGAGCCCATCGATGCCATCGCCCTCCTCTTCGGCGACGTCGTCGCGGATCCGGACGATGCCCGCGCCACGGACGCCGCCAGGGATCCGGACGCCGACGCCGACGACCGGGCGCCCGACGCACGCCCCGAGGACGCCGACGACCGGGCACCCGACGCACGCCCCGAGGACGACGACGATCGCACGCGCGTCCTCCCGGCCGCGGGCGCTGCTGCTGCCGCTGCTGCCGCTGCCGCCGCCCCGCGCGCCGGACGCGACGCGCCCACGGTCGCCGTCCCGGCCGCGTCCCCGCGCCCCGACCCGGTGCAG
>NZ_QWGT01000489.1 GCF_003576405.1 Clavibacter lycopersici | reverse complement strand
CGACCTGCCGCTGCGGGACCGGATCATCGAGCTGCTCGGCTCCCTGGTGCGCGAGCGGGGCCTCGGGCTCGTCCTCGTGTCGCACGACCTCGACGCCGTCGCCCGGCTCTGCGGGCGGAGCGTCGTGCTCGCGGGCGGGCGGATCGTGGAGGAGGGGCCGACCGGTCGACTGCTCGCCGACCCCGCGCATCCGGCCACGCGCGAGCTCGCCGACGCCGTCCCCCGGCTGCCGGGAGCGATCACCGCATGACCGCGCGCCACCCGACCGGACCCGCGGGCCCGGCCACCGCCCTGCCCGAGCCGGCCTCGCGCGCCGACCGCGCCGGATCCCCGCCCGCCGCCGTCCTGCTCTCCAGCCAGCTGGTGTTCAACCTCGGCTTCTACGCGGTCGTCCCGTTCCTCGCCGTCGTGATGCGCGACGACCTCGGACTCGGCGCCCTCGCGATCGGCCTGGTGCTCGGCGCCCGCACCTTCAGCCAGCAGGGCCTCTTCCTCCTCGGCGGGATGCTCGCCGACCGCTTCGGCCCGCGCACGCTCATCGCAGCGGGCTGCGTCGTGCGCGTTTCCGGCTACCTGGGGCTCGCGATGGCCGCTGACCTGCCGGGCTTCCTCGCCGGCGCGATCCTCACGGGGTTCGGCGGCGCGCTGTTCAGCCCGGCGCTGCAGAGCCTCGTCGCGGCCGCCGACGTGCGGGCCCGCGCCACCCGGCGGCCGGG
>NZ_QWGT01000488.1 GCF_003576405.1 Clavibacter lycopersici | reverse complement strand
CCTGCTCGGCCGGGCCCGCGGCGACGGATCGCTCGACGCGCGCTGGGCCGCCGTCGTCCGCGACCTGCCGCCGTACCGCGTGGCCGAGGGCGGGGTGCTGGCCGAGTGGCTGGATCCGCGCTGGCCCGAGCAGGTCGCGCACCGCCACGCGTCGCAGCTCTACCCGCTCTGGTACGAGGTGGATCCCGCGTTCGTCGGCGACGGCGACGAGGCCGTCCGCCTCCGCGCCGCGGCCGCGGCGACCGTCGCCGCGAAGATCGCGTGGCGCGCCGAGGACCCGACCGCGCCGCCCGGCCGGATGGAGATGGCGTTCGGCCTGGTGCAGGTGGGCATCGCGGCCGCGGCCCTCGGCGACGCGGAGGCCGCGCTCACGTGCGTCGAGTGGCTGGCCGTCGACCACTGGAGCCCCGCGCTCACGACCCGGCACGACGCCGGCCGGATCTTCAACCTCGACGCGAGCGGCGGCCTGCCCGCCCTCGTGGCGGCGATGCTGCTGGGATCCGACGCCGACGCGCTCGCGGTCCTCCCGGCGCTGCCCGCGGCGTGGGAGCGCGGATCCGTCACGGGGCTCCGCGCGCGCGGCGGCCTCGTGGTCGACCTCGAGTGGGATCCCCACGGCGCCGCCCTCGTCGTGCGCCGCGTCCCGGGGGCGGACTGGCTGGCGCCCGCGCAGGGCACGGCGCTGCGGCTGCCGCGGGCGGCGACGGTGCGGGTGGACGGG
>NZ_QWGT01000487.1 GCF_003576405.1 Clavibacter lycopersici | reverse complement strand
TGGCCTCGCCGGCGAAGAACACGCGGTCCTGGACGGGCCGGGCGAGCGCCTCGCGGTCGGCGCTCGTGGCGCCGGGGCGGAGGAAGCTGCCGGATCCGCGCGCGAACGGGTCGCCCGCCCAGTCCGATCGCGCGAACGCGACGGGCTCCGGGAGGCCCGCGGCGCCCACGGTGGGCGTGGGGGTCGGCGTGGCCGACGGGGTGACCGTGGGGGTCGCGGGCGTGGGCGTCGTCCGCGTGCACGCCGCGAGCCCGAGGAGCGACAGCCCCGACACGGACGCGGTGAGGAGGGTGCGGCGGGAGATCGACATGCTCCGGCCAGCGTAGCGGGGAGCCGTCGCCTAGGGTCGGAGCATGCCGTCCGACGCCGCCCCGCCCGTCACCGCGGTGGCGGCCGGCGCGCAGGCCGCCGTCCGCGTGGACAGCTGGCTCTGGGCGGTGCGCGTCTACAAGACCCGGTCGCAGGCCACCGCCGCGTGCCGGGCCGGGCACGTGAAGGTCGGCGACGAGCGCGCCAAGGCGTCGCAGTCGGTGCGGCCAGGCGACGAGGTGCGGGTGCGCGTCGCGGGCGCCGAGCGGATCCTCGTGGTGCGCCGCACGCTCGTGAAGCGAGTGGGTCCGGCGATCGCCGCGGAGGCGATGACCGACCTCACTCCCCCGCCGCCGCCGCGCGAGGCCGCGCCCGCGACGATCGTGCGCGACCGCGGCGCGGGGCGCCCGACGAAG
>NZ_QWGT01000486.1 GCF_003576405.1 Clavibacter lycopersici | reverse complement strand
GTCGGCCCGGCGCGCGGGCGCGGTCGTGCGCACGGGCGTCGAGGTCACGGGCCCGATCCTCGATGCCGACGGCGCCCTGCGCGGCGTGCGCACGACCGCGGGCGACATCCCCGCCGACGACGTGCTCATCGCGGCCGGACCGTGGTCGGGCGAGGTCGCGCGCGCCCTCGGCGTCGAGCTGCCGGTGCTGCCGCGGCGCGGGGTCGTGCTCGTGACCACGCGCATGCCGCACCGCATCCGGCACAAGGTCTACGACGGCGACTACGTGGGCGCGGTCGGATCCGGCGACGGCGCCCTGCAGACCTCGGGCGTCGTGGAGTCGACGCCGTCCGGGACGGTGCTCATCGGATCCAGCCGCGAGCGCGTGGGCTTCGACGCGTCCCTGCGCGTGGCCGTGCTCGAGGAGCTGGCCGCGAAGGCCGTGCGGCTCTTCCCCTTCCTCGTCGACGCGAACGCGATGCGCTCCTACGGCGGCTTCCGCCCATACCTGCCCGACCACCTGCCCGTCATCGGGCCGGATCCGCGGCTGCCCGGCCTCTGGCACGCGAGCGGGCACGAGGGCGCCGGCATCGGCCTGGCCGTCGCGACGGCCGACCTCGTCGCGGACCTCATGGCCGGATCGGCGACCGCGCTCGACGTGCGGCCGTTCTCGGTCGCGCGCGCCTCGCTCGGGCTCGCGATGCCGGGGGCCGCTCTGCCGACGGGCGCTGCCGGGGTGCGCTCGTGAC
>NZ_QWGT01000485.1 GCF_003576405.1 Clavibacter lycopersici | reverse complement strand
GAGCGCTGCACGCGCGCCGTCGAGCACCGCGTCGACCGCGCCCAGGTGCATGAGCAGCAGGCGGTCGGCGCCCTCGCGGGACGCGGCCACCAGCAGCGTGCGCGCCAGCCCGACCGCGCCGCCGTACCAGCAGGCCGCGACCTGGATCCCGCCCCAGTGGAACCCGGGTCGCTCGAGGTACCAGCCGGGCTCGCCCACGCGCCGCGCCGGGACGTCGCGCATGCGCAGCGGCCCGCTCGGGACCTCCGTCAGCCCGCGCGCGACCCACGCCCCGGGCACGACCTCGACGCCGGGATGCCGCAGGTCCACCGCGAAGAGCCCGCGCCCGCCCTCGGGGACGGCCGCGGTGACGAGCGCGTGCGTCAGCGATCCGGCGAGCGAGCACCACGGCTTCGTGCCCGAGAGGCGGACGGCGTCGGATCCGGGGGCGGCGGCGGCGGCGAGCGGATCCCCGCCCCCCTCAGCGGCGAACACTCCCCACGTGCGCGGCCCGGCGTCGGCGCCCGATCCGTCGGCCGGCTCGCTCCCGCCTCCGTCCGCGGCGGCGCGCTCCTGGTCGAGGATCGCCAGCGCGTCGAGGTGCGGCTCGATCGTCCGTGCGATCCCGAGGTCGGCCGCGGCGAGCGTCGCGAGCGCCTCCCAGAGGTCCGCCGTGCCGCCTGCTCCGGGACGCGCGCCGGAGTCGCCGAGCTCGACGGCGAGCGCCAGCGCGCGCTCGGTCGTCCAGCCGGGAC
>NZ_QWGT01000484.1 GCF_003576405.1 Clavibacter lycopersici | reverse complement strand
TGGCGGGCGGGGCGGCCTCGGGCGCATCCGCGGGACCGGCGGCGTCCGCGCGGTCGTCCACGGCGGTCATCGGCCGGCGCCCAGCTGCGGACGGCGCATGCCGATGGTGAGGAGCATCACGGCGACGACCCCCACCACGAGCGCGCCGAGGCCGAGGAGGCGGGCGACGGGGTCGACGGGCGCGACGGCGGACGCGGCGTCCGTGCCCGTCGCGGAGCCGGCGTCGGCCCCGGCCGCGCTCGCGCCGCTCCCGGTCGCGGCGTCGGTCAGCGTGATCGCCGGCGCGGGCAGGTCGGGCTCGGTGCCCGCGGCGGGCGTCTCGGCCCAGTCGGTGGATCCCTCGACGCACGTCTGCAGCGTCGGGAACGCGACCACGTCGCCGGCCGCGCCGTCGACGGGGAGCAGCGCCTCGACCTGCACGGTGGCGCGCAGGGCGTCCGGCAGCGGGGTGTCGGCCGTGTAGGTGACGGTCGTGCCGTCGGCGGCCTCCTGCTCGGCGACCGACCAGCCGGGCGCGAGGGTGGGCTTCACGGCCTGCACGTCCGCGGGGAAGCGGATCGCGAGGGACGTGGTGGCGGATCCCTCGCAGCCGTGCCCGACCGCGAAGGTCAGGACGCTGAGCGTGGCCGGGGCGGTGGAGGAGGCGTCGAGCTCGACGTGCGCGGACGCGGCGAGCGGCGCCGACACGGCGAGCGCGAGGCCGGCGGCCGCGCCGAGGGCGACGGGGATCCGGCGGG
>NZ_QWGT01000483.1 GCF_003576405.1 Clavibacter lycopersici | reverse complement strand
CACCGCCAGCTGGCCGCCCTGCGGGACACCCTCGGCTCCCGCTTCGACGTCGGCGTCGGCACCGGCCTCGTCGCGGGCTTCGCTCCGTTCGCCCTGCTGGGGCCGGCGCTCGGCGCCACGAGCGTCACGCCCGACATGGACGTGACCCGCCCGCGCGACCTCACCGCGTCCGCCCTCGCTGCCGCGGCCCGCGCGGCCGACGCCACGGTCGTCTTCGCGTCGCCCGCCGCCCTCGCCAACGTGGTCGCCACGGCCGACGCCCTCACGGATGCCGACCGGGAGGCCCTCGGCCGCGTCCGCTCGCTGCTCTCCGCCGGCGCGCCGCTGTCGGAGGCGCTGCTCACGCGCGCCGCCGCGCTCGTCCCGGCCGCCGAGGTGCACACGCCGTACGGCATGACCGAGGGGCTGCTGCTCACCGACGTGACGCTGGAGGGGATCCGCGCGGCGGCCCTCCGCGGCGACGCCGGCGTCTGCGTCGGCGCGCCCGTCGACCCCGTGGCGATCCGCATCAGCCCGCTCGACGCCGACGGCGCCGCGACGGGCGCCCTCACCGCCGAGCCCGGGATCACGGGCGAGATCGTCGCCTCCGCGCCGCACGTGCACGACCGCTACGACCGCCTGCACGTGACGGACCGCGCCGCGCGCCGCGACTCCGCCGACGCCATCCGCCGCCACCGCACGGGCGACGTCGGGCACCTCGACGCGACGGGCGCGCTCTGGGTCGAGGGCCGCATGCCGCA
>NZ_QWGT01000482.1 GCF_003576405.1 Clavibacter lycopersici | reverse complement strand
CTCCGGGCCGGGCCGGGCCGTGAGCCGGGCAGCCGGGCAGTCGGGCAGTCGGGCAGCCGGGCAGCCGGGTACGCGGAGGCTGCCGCGGGACCGTGCGGTCCCGCGGCAGCTGCGCCGTGGATCGGGGTCCCCTCGGGTGGGATCCCGCTCCGTTCCTCCGTCCGGCCTGTCGCGGGGGCCGGTCGGACGTGCGCGCCGGCCGTCGGGTCGGCCGCGCGCACGGGTCTAGTCGGGCGGGCTCCCCGCCTCCGCGCGGATCCACGAGCGCATGGCGTCCATGCTCCGCTCGCCCACCTCGCCGAGCTCCGGGAGCAGCCCGTCGGCGCCGGCCTGGTCGGCGGCGCGGATCGCGTGCTCGAGCCGTCCCGCCACGTCGCTGAGCCGCAGCGCGCCGACCATCGCCGCCGAGCTCTTCACGCTCAGGCACGCGTCGAGCGCGGCCGTGCGGTCGCCGACGCGCACGGCGGCGGCCAGGCGGTCCCAGCGGCTCGGCCACAGGTCGACGAAGAAGCGCAGGAAGTCCACGCAGGCGTGCTGGCCGTCCGTGAGCGATCCGGGGCACGCGGGCTCCGGCGACGCGGGGGCGGAAGTCGGGGCGCCGACCGGACGGGGGGATCCGGCCGGCGCCTGCCCGCGACCGGGTGCGGGGGCACCACGGGTCGCGAGGCTGTCGTCCGGACGGGGGGATCCGGACGACGGGTTCCCGCGACGCGGCTCGGGGTGGCCGCGCGGCGGGGTCAC
>NZ_QWGT01000481.1 GCF_003576405.1 Clavibacter lycopersici | reverse complement strand
CCTCTAGCGCGACGTCCGACGTCCGACGTCGGCGGCCGCGCTCAGGACTCGTCGAACGTGTTGACCATCGCGTGGGCGACGCGCTCGAGGTAGTCCCAGAGCTGCGCCTCGTGCATCGGCGACAGGTCGAGCGTGTCGACGGCCACGCGCATGTGCGCGAGCCAGCGGTCGCGGGCGTCGGGGTTGACGCGGAACGGCATGTGGCGCATCCGCAGCCGGGGGTGTCCGCGCTGGTCGCTGTACGTCGTCGGCCCGCCCCAGTACTGCTCGAGGAACCCGATGAGGCGCTGGATCGCGCCCTCGAGGTCCTCCTCCGGGTACATGGCGACGAGCACCGGGTCCTCGGCGACGCCGCGGTAGAACTCGCGGACCAGCTTCTCGAACGTCGGGCGGCCGCCGACGTCGTCGTAGAACGAGTTCGCGAGGAGGTCGGCCATCAGGACCCCTCGGGCGGCGTGGCGGGCTTCCGCGGTTGGCGCGGCGCGCGCGGCGGCTTCGGGGGAGCGGCGTCGGTGGCCTCATCGGCGGGACCCGGGTCCTCGGGGAGCACGGTCCAGGTGGCGGTGACCTCGTCGTCGCCATCGGCTCGGGCCTCGGGCGCGGGATCCTGCTGCGGGATCACGCTCGTGGCGCGCGGGTCCTGCGGGGGTCCTGCTGCGCCGCGTACGACCGGGGACGCGGGACCCTCCGGCGCGCTCAGCCGCGCAGCCGGCTGCCGCTGGGCGACCTTCCGCGCGGCCC
>NZ_QWGT01000480.1 GCF_003576405.1 Clavibacter lycopersici | reverse complement strand
GTCCGCCGGCCGTGAGCCGGTGCCCGCCGAGCGCGAGGCGCAGGGCGACTCGGGCGAGGACGCCGACGCGACGGACGCGACGGTCGCGGGCGTGGATCCGGCGCCCGCCGAGCCGACGACGCCCTCCGACGGCGACATCCTCGCGGGGATCGTCCCGCTCGACCCCGCCGAGGACGACGCGCGCGTCGCCCCGCTCGACCAGGTGGATCCCGACGCGGACGCACCCGACGCCGTCCTCGACGCGCCCGCCCCCGAGCCCGACATCGCCGCCGCGCCGGTCGACGCGGGCGACGTCGGGTTCCCCGGCGAGCCCGACCCCGGGTACGTGCCCGCGGCCGCGGACGACGTGCCCGGCGAGGTGCTCACGGGCGAGGTCGAGCCGTCTCCGGCTGACGACGCCCCGACCGAGATGGTCCTCGAGCCGGTCGACGACGACCGGGACGACGCGGCGCTGCCGGTCGTCGACGCCGATGCGCACGTGGTCGACGCCGAGCTCGTCGAGGATCCCGACCCCGAGCTCGCGCCGGACGGCCCCGGCGAGTCCGTGCAGCTGACACCGCTCCGCGCCGACGAGGCGGACGAGGACGCGGAGGTCGTCGACGACCACGCCGGTCCGCCCGCCGATGCCGACCCCGATGACGCGGACGAGGATGCGGCCCCCGCGCCGCTCGCCCCCGCGGCCGCCGCGGCGCGTGCCGCCGCCATGGCGTGGGCTGCCGGATCCGCTCCGGCTGCGGTCGCGCC
>NZ_QWGT01000479.1 GCF_003576405.1 Clavibacter lycopersici | reverse complement strand
GAGCGCCGCCGCGAGCTCTCGCTCGGCGGGCAGCCGTGCCCCCACGGGCACGCGGCCGTCGAGCACGAGGCGCCGGATCCCGTCGGCGAGCGCGGCGTACGCGGGAGCGCCCGGGCGGGTCCACTCCCCCAGCAGTGCCGTGAGGGCGGTCGGGCCGAGCACGGCGGAGGGAGCGGATCCTGCGGGGGTCATGAGGCCACAGCCTGGCGATTGGCCTCTTGTCCCGCAACCCCGGACCGCGATTGGATCTCCCCCATGCTCCGTCGCTCAGTCCAGTTCGCCATCGGCATCTTCCTCTACGGCTTCGCCATCGGGATGATGCTCCAGGCCACCATCGGCGTCTCCCCCTGGGACGTCCTCGGCCAGGGCCTCGCCCTCAGGACCGGCCTGCCGTTCGGGGTGGCGACCAACATCATCGGCGCGCTCGTGCTGCTGCTCTGGATCCCCATCCGCCAGCGCCCCGGCTGGGGCACCGTCCTCAACGTCGTCTTCGTCGGCTACAGCGCGCAGGTGGCGCTCGCCGTGGTCCCCGCGGTCGACAGCCCCTGGATCCGCGTCCCGCTCTTCGCCGCCGGCCTCGTGCTCCTCGGCGTCGCGACGGGCCTCTACATCGGCGCGCACTTCGGCCCCGGTCCGCGTGACGGCCTCATGACCGGGATCCACCGCCGCACGGGCTGGCCGGTCTGGCGCGTGCGCGTCGGCATCGAGCTGGTCGTGCTCGCGATCGGCTGGGCGCTCGGGGGG
>NZ_QWGT01000478.1 GCF_003576405.1 Clavibacter lycopersici | reverse complement strand
CCGCGAGGACGACGACCGCGGAGACCCCGGTGCGCGTGCCCGAGCGGCGCCGGTCCGAGGCGGACTCCACGGGGATCCCCGACTGCCGGCCGAGGCGGCGCACGGCGCGGTGGCGGCGACGCCAGCGGCACCGGGCGATCCACAGCAGGGCCGCCGCGAGCCAGGCCAGCGCGACCGGCACGAGGAGGCCCGCGGCGTCGGGCGCGTCCGGTCCCTGGCTGCGGTCGGGGCCGAGCGCGGCCGCGACGACGAGGATCACGAGGGAGGGGATCACCGCGAGCTCCGGCCGCTGGGAGCGCAACGCCACCGTGACGCCGACGACGGATCCGAGCAGCACGAGCGCGAACGCGGGCACGAGGAGCGCCTGGTAGTCGCCGACCGGGAGCGCGATGGTCAGCAGCCGCACGATGCCGAGGGACGCGCCCTCGACGAGCTCGGCGAGGCCCTGGAGCGTCGGCCGCCAGCCGTCGACGGCGCCGGTCGGCACCGCGAGCGGCACCCCGAGCGCGAGGAACGCGACGAGGGTCGCGGCCGCGACGACCGCGCTCCCCCAGCGGAGGCGGGCGCCGGCCACCGCGACGAGCGCGCCGACGACCAGCGTGATCCCCGCCATGCGCACGAACGACGCGTCGCGGTAGACCGGCCAGAAGGCGGCCGCGGCGAGGCCGGTGAGGAGCGCGATCGCGATGGCGGGGACGAGGGTGCGGCCGGGGTCGCGGGATCCGGCCGGCGTGCGGGGGCGGC
>NZ_QWGT01000477.1 GCF_003576405.1 Clavibacter lycopersici | reverse complement strand
CGCGCACGAGCGCGGACAGGCCGTGGCCCGCGTCGGCGTAGAGGACGGTGTTGTCCTCGGCGCGCACCCGGGCGTGGAACACGGTGGCGAAGGAGGCCGCCGCGCTCATCTCCGCGGTGAAGCAGTCGGCGGTGCGCTCGATGGCGGCGACGGGATCCGGCACGTTCTTGGCGCTGCGCACGACGGCGCGCGCGGTGGCCGCGATGATCCCCGCGCCCACGCCCTTGCCCATCACGTCGCCGAGCGTGAACGCGAGGCCCTCCTTCACCGGGTACCAGTCGAAGAAGTCGCCGCCCACGGCCTTGGACGGCAGGCACGCGCCCGCGACCTGGTAGCCGGCGAGCGGCGCGCTCGTCTTCGGCAGGAGCGCCCGCTGCACGATCGACGCCCGGGTCAGCTCCTCCTCGCTCAGCCGCTCCCGGGCGCGCGACTCCTCGAGGCTGACCCGCGTGCGGCGCGACAGCTCGTTGACCACGAGCGCCGCGACGGCGAAGGCGAGGGCGCTGAAGAACCCGCGCCACAGCTCGTTCGCGTTCTGCCCGCCGAGCCGGAGGAGGAGCGGCAGGCCGAGCGACACGTAGGTGCCGACGAACGCGACGAGCACGTTCCAGCGGCTCGGGTTCAGGCTGAACCAGACGACCGGGAGGATCACCAGGGATCCGAACACGGACGCGCTCTCGCCCGTCCCGATCCGCAGCAGGCCGACGGCGAGGAAGTCGAGGGCGGGCACGACGACGGCGAAGCGC
>NZ_QWGT01000476.1 GCF_003576405.1 Clavibacter lycopersici | reverse complement strand
ACCGGCGTCGCCCGCTCCATCGGCCGGGGCGACCGCGGCCGCCGCCTCCGCCCCACCCGGCCGGGCACCGAGCTCGGCCGCACCGCGACCGCGTTCGACGAGATGCTCGACGACCTCGAGCACGCCGAGCACCAGGCGCTCGCGGCGGAGGCCCGCATGCGCGCCTTCGTGGCGGACGCGGCGCACGAGCTGCGGACGCCCGTCGCCGGGATCCGCGCCTCCGCCGACGCCCTCGTGCGCGCCGACCCGAGCGACGAGGAGCGCGAGCGGCTGTCGGTGAACGTGGTGCGCGAGGCGATCCGCGCGGGCCGCCTCGTCGACGACATGCTGACGATGGCGCGCCTCGACGAGGGCCTCTCGGTCGAGGGCCGACCGGTGCGCGTGGCGCCCGCGGTCGAGCAGGCGGTCGCTCGGCAGTCGGCCCGCACGCCCGGCACGCGCCTCGTCGCCGACGTGCGCGGCGCTCCCCCGGCCGTGCGCGCGGATCCCGATCGGCTCGCGCAGATCCTCGACAACCTCCTGCAGAACGCGGCGCGCTACGCCGCCGCCGAGGTGCGCGTGGAGGCGGAGGGCGTCGACGACGGATCCGTGCGCATCACGGTCGCCGACGACGGCCCGGGCGTCCCCGACGCCGATCGCGAGCGCGTCTTCGACCGCCTGGTGCGCCTCGACGACGGCCGCGACCGCCACGCCGGCGGCGCGGGCCTCGGCCTCCCCATCGCCCGCGCGCTCGCCCGCGCCCAGGGCGGCGACC
>NZ_QWGT01000475.1 GCF_003576405.1 Clavibacter lycopersici | reverse complement strand
CGCCCGGCTCGGCGCGCGCATCCCCGCGGCCGCGCGGCTGCTCGCCGGACAGGACCGCGTGCGCGCCGCGCTCGAGACGCTGCCCACGACGCTCTGCCACCACGACGCCACGGGCGCCAACGTGTTCCGCGATGCGACCGGGATCGTGCTCATCGACTGGGAGTCGGTGGGACCGGGACCGGTGGGCGCCGACCTCGCGTCGCTGCTGTGCTCCTCGGTGCGGCGGGGCGACGCGTCGGCCGCTGACGTGGCGGCCGTGCGCGACGACGCCGTCGACCGCTACGCGCGGGGGATCCGGTCGGCCGGCTCGGACGTGCCGACGGACGTCGTGCGCCTCGGCCTCGACGCGTCGACGGCGCTGCGCTGGAAGCTCGCGGCGGATCTCGTGGCCGCCCTCGACGCCGGATCCGCACCGCGCCGCGGCAGCCTCCCCGACGAGCCCGCCGAGTCCGCCGCCGCCGAGCTCGTCGCGCTGCTCGACCTGGTGCTCGAGGCGGCGGAGCGCGTCCTGAGCTGATCCCCCGCACCGCGTGGAACGCTGGACGCGTGATCGACGCCGCCGACCTGACGCTCCCCGAGGGCGACCGCCGGCAGCTCATCGTCTGGGCGGCGGCGTGCGCGGCGCGGCTGCTCCCGGTCTTCTCCACCGAGCGCCCGGACGACGGCCGGCTGCGCGACGCCGTCGCCGGCGCGGCGGCGTTCGCGGACGGATCCCTGGGGGTCGGCGCGATGCGCGCCCTGGCCTTCGCGTGCCATG
>NZ_QWGT01000474.1 GCF_003576405.1 Clavibacter lycopersici | reverse complement strand
CTCGACCCCGCCGAGGTGCTGGTGCTCGCGCCGTCGCGCGCCGCGGCCACGCGCCTCCGCGACGAGCTCGCGCTGCGGGTCGGGGTGCCCACGCTCGGTCCGCTCGCGCGCACGGCCACGTCGGTCGCGTTCGAGGTGCTCGCGCGCCGCGCCGCCGGGACCGGCACCGAGCCGCCGCGGCTGCTCACGGGCGCCGAGCAGGACCAGATCATCGCCGACCTCCTCGCCGGCCACGAGGAGCTCGGCACCGGGCCCGCCTGGCCGGACCCGCTGGGCGTCGAGGTGCGGCGGCTGCGCGCCTTCCGCACCGAGCTCCGCGAGCTGCTCATGCGCGCCACCGAGGAGGGCGTGCGGCCGGACGCCCTCGCCGAGGCCGGCCGCGCGCACGACGTGCCCGAGTGGGTCGCCGCGGCGGAGTTCGCCCGGGAGTACGAGGACGTCGTGGACTCCTTCCGCGGCGACCACCTCGACAGCGCGGAGCTGCTCGCCGAGGCCGTGCTGCTCGTGTCGCGGGGGGAGGCGCTCACGGGGATCCGGCTGGTCGTCGTCGACGACCTGCACGAGGCGACCGTCGCCACGCTCTCCCTCCTCCGGGCGCTCGCGGCGCGCGGCGCGGACGTGGTCGCGTTCGGCGACCCCGACGTCGCGGCCGCCACCTTCCGCGGGGCCGAGGCGTCCGCGCTCGGCCGCCTCTCCACCGTGCTCGGGCTGCCGGGCCTCCGCACCCTGCTGCTCGACCGGGTCCACCGGCAGCCGCCC
>NZ_QWGT01000473.1 GCF_003576405.1 Clavibacter lycopersici | reverse complement strand
CATCGCGGGGACCCCGGCACCCGCGCGGACGGTCGTCGCCGATGCCGCGGCGGGCACCGGACCGACCGCCGCCCAGGCCGCGTGGCTCGCAGCCGAGCGTGCGCAGCGGGGTCGGCGCTAGCTCGTAGGGTTGGGGGCGTGATCTCCTCCCTCCGCGGCACCGTGCTGTCCGTCTCCGGTCAGACCCTCCTGCTGGAGGTGCACGGGGTGGGCTACGGCGTGTCCGTGACGCCGCGGCACGCGCTCGAGCTGCGGCACGGATCCGAGGCCACCGTGCTCACGTCGCTGGTCGTGCGCGAGGACTCGCTCACCCTCTTCGGCTTCCCCGGTCCCGACGAGCTGCGGGCCTTCGAGCTCCTCTGCGGCGTCACCGGCGTCGGACCCAAGTCGGCCCTCGCGGTGCTCGAGCACCTGGATCCCGAGGCCATGGCGCAGGCCGTGGCCGCCGAGGACGACGCCGCGTTCCGCCGCGTGTCCGGCATCGGCCCGAAGACGGCCAAGCTCATCGTCCTGCAGCTCGCGGGCAAGCTGTTCGTCACCGAGCCCCGCAGCCGTCCCGCCGCGTCCGCCGCCTCGACGGTCACGGCCGACGTCGTCACGGCCCTCATCGGCCTCGGCTGGTCGGAGCGCGTGGCCCGCACGGCGGTCGACGACGCCGCTGCCGCCGCGGCCGAGCAGGGGCTGCCGGCCGACATGCCCCGCCTCCTGCGCGTCGCGCTCGGGATGCTCGGGCCGCAGCAGCCCGCGGGCGCGTCGCCGGC
>NZ_QWGT01000472.1 GCF_003576405.1 Clavibacter lycopersici | reverse complement strand
GTGCGCAACGCCTCCAGCCGCCGCAAGCCCGTCGCCGGCCGCACCGGGTTCCGGCCCACCGTCCCGCTCCGTGTACGGTTCGACGACACGGGGCTGTTCTGATCCGCGCCCGGCGCGCCCGCCGCCCGGTCCGCGCACCCGGACCCGCCGGCCGCACCCCGTCCACCGCTCGCCCCGCACGCCGTCCCAGGGAGCACACCGCATGAGAGTCGTCTTCGCCGGCACGCCGCACGCGGCCGTCCCGTCGCTCGTCCGCCTGCACGAGGACGGCCACGACGTCGCCCTCGTCGTCACGCGCGCGGACGCGCCCGTCGGCCGCAAGCGCGTGCTCACGCCGTCGCCCGTCGCCGCCGAGGCCGAGCGGCTCGGGATCCCGACCCTGCGCACCAACCGCCTCGACGACGCCGCGACCGCCGAGATCGCCGCCCTCGCCCCCGAGCTCGGCGTGATCGTCGCCTACGGCGGCCTCGTCCGCGAGCCGCTCCTGTCCACTCCCGAGCGCGGCTGGATCAACCTGCACTTCTCGCTCCTGCCCCGGTGGCGCGGTGCCGCGCCCGTGCAGCGGTCGATCATGGCGGGCGAGAGCGTCACGGGCGCGAGCGTGTTCCAGCTCGAGCGGGGCATGGACACCGGTCCCGTCTTCTCCATGGAGACGCGGCCCACCGGCGCCCACGAGACCGCCGGGGACGTGCTCGGCGCGCTCGCCACGCAGGGCGCCGACCTCCTCGCGCGGACGGTCGCCGGCATCGCCGCGGGCACCGCG
>NZ_QWGT01000471.1 GCF_003576405.1 Clavibacter lycopersici | reverse complement strand
GGATCCGGCACGCGGGCGTCCGGGTCGCCCCGCCACACCAGCCCGCTCGGCACGTCGCCCGTGCCGAGCGCGATCGGGGGCGCGTCGCCGCCCGGATCCGCCCGCCAGAGGAGCGCGGGGTTGACGCTGCCGTCGAGGATCTCGCGCGCGGACGGCGCCCGCGACGCGAGGGCGACGCGCACGGCGGCGACGCGCGCCCGCACCTCCGCGTGGAGGCGCTCGGACGCGGCCAGGGACTCGCGCTCCGCGCCGCGGGCCGAGCGGCGACCGGAGATGCGCTGGTCCGCGACGCCCGCCACGGCGACGACGGGCCCGAGCGCGGCGAACAGCAGCGCGTAGGGCGAGCGGGTGATGGCCCAGACGGCGACGCTGACGACGAGCGGCGCCGCGACGCCGAGCACGGGGAACGGGGGCGGTGGGGCGGGCGCGGGTGACGGGGGCGGGGAGATGTCCACCGCGCGAGGACACCAGGTGCGCGACGACGCCGCGGGGAGACGGCGGCGCGTCGTGGACGGGATCCGCGGCCCGGAGCTGGGGAGGAGCCGTCAGGGACGGAGAGGACGCCGCCGGGCAGCAGGACCGGGATCCCGTCCGCCGCGCGCCCGCCGCAGCGACGCGAGCGACGCCATCGCCCGGAGCCGCTGCCGCCGGGTGCGGCCCGCGTCCATGCGCGCCGCCAGCTCGTCGACGCGGCGCCAGGCGGCGTCGGCGAGCGGACCGGGCACCTCGCCCGGCGCGAACGCCGACTCGTCGGCCACGTCCGCGAGACCGCGAGCGCCGCC
>NZ_QWGT01000470.1 GCF_003576405.1 Clavibacter lycopersici | reverse complement strand
CCCCGCGACCGACGGGCGTGCCCGACGAGGTCGCGGCGCGGGTGCTGGCGTCCACGGCCGCGCCCGACGGCGCCACCGCGGGCGGCGCCGACGCGGGCGTCGGGACCTCCGCATCGCCCGGCGCGCAGCTGGTCGCCGCGATCTCCGCCCTCCGCGCCGACGGCTACGTCACCCACGGCGTCGGCGACGCGCCCTTCAGCCGCTCGGGGCACTCGGCCGAGCGGATCGCCGACCTCCTCACGACGCGCCCCATGCTCGGCGACGCGGAGCAGTACGCGGTCGCGGCCGCGCTCATGGCCGACGACCTCGGCTTCCCCGTCCGCGTCGTGATGGGGTTCGCACCCGGCGAGGCGGCCGTGCGCGACGCGGCCGGCGGGCCCGTGGCGATCACCGGATCCGACGTCACCGCCTGGATCGAGGTCGACACGGCGTCGTCCGGCTGGGTCGCGGTGGATCCGAACCCGCCCGTCCGCGACGTCCCCGACGCCCTGCCCGACGAGCCCACCGAGGTCGCCCGCCCGCAGACCGTGCTGCCGCCGCCCGTCGAGGAGCAGGCCGAGCCCGAGGACCGCACGCCGCCGGACGCCGGCCAGGACGACCGGCCGGAGGTGGATCCCGCGCTCCAGGCCGTGCTCGCGGCCGTGCGCGTGGCCGGCTGGTCGCTGCTCGGGCTCGGGCTCGCGGCGTCGCCCTTCCTCGCGGTCGTGGGCGCCAAGGCGTCGCGGCGGCGCCGTCGCCGCCGGGCGGATGCGCCGCGCGACCGGGTCGGCGGCGCGTGGGACGAG
>NZ_QWGT01000469.1 GCF_003576405.1 Clavibacter lycopersici | reverse complement strand
CGCCACGGAGGAACAGGCGATCGAGGCCGTCCGCGAGGAGCTGCACGCGAAGGAGCGGGAGCGCGACGCCCTGGCCGCGCGCGAGCAGGCCCTCGCGAGCGCGCTCGACCAGCGCGACGGATCCAGCGACCTCGTCGCCGCCGGCCTCCCCGGCATCCGCGGGCTCCTGGCTGAGCACGTGCACGTGCGGCCCGGCTACGAGGCCGCGGTCGCCGCGGCGCTCGGATCGCTCGCGGACGCGGTGCTCGCGGAGACCCACGACGACGCCGTCGCGGCCCTCCGGCGCGCGGTCGACGACGACCTGGGGCGCGTCGAGGTGGTCGTCGCCGGATCGCCCGAGGGCTCGGACCCGGTGTCGCCCGCCGACGCCTCCGGTCCCGTCCCCGTCGCGTCCGTCGTCGACGCGCCCGACGGCGTGCGGCGGATCCTCGCCGACGTCGTGGTGGTCGACGACCTCACGCAGGCGGTCGACCTGGCGAACGGATCCGACGCGCCGACCACCGTGATCACCCGCGGCGGCGACGTCGTCTCGGCGCACGTGCTGCGCGGCGGATCCGGCGCCACCCGCTCCAAGCTCGAGCTCGTCGCCGCGCGCGAGGCCGCCGCGACGACCCTCACCGACGTCCGTGCCCGCATCGACGACCTCCAGGTGGACCTCGCCGCGGGCCGGGAGCGCCTCCGCGCCGCCCGCGAGCGCGCGTCCGTCGCCCTCGGCGGCCTGCGCGAGGCGGATGCGCGGCTGGCCGCCCACGCCGAGCGCCTCAGCCGCTCCCGCACCCAGGCGGAG
>NZ_QWGT01000468.1 GCF_003576405.1 Clavibacter lycopersici | reverse complement strand
GCGGTGGCTCCGCGGTACACGTGCCCGTTGATCACGATGCCGCAGCCGACGGACGCGCCCGCCTTGAGGAACAGCAGGCTGCCGACCCGCACGCGGGATCCGGCCGCCCGGCGGTCGAGGGTCGCGTGCTCGCCGAGGCCCATCATGTTGGCGTCGTTGTCGACCACGGCGACGGCGTCGAACTCGTCCGCGAGCCAGCCGACGACGTCGAAGCGGTGCCAGCCGGGCATCGACGCGGGCGACTCGACCATGCCGCGCGCGGTGTCCACGGGGCCGGGCAGGCACATGCCGACGCCGCGGACGACGGGATCCCCGGATGCCGCCACGAGCGCCCGCAGCGCCGCCGCGACCAGCGCGAGCACGCCGAGCGGGCCGGCGCCGATGTCGATGGGGATGGTGCGCGCGTCGACGATGGTGCCGGACATGCTGAGGAGCGCGAGCCGGGCGTGGCTGCGTCCGAGGTCGGCCGCGAGCATCACGCCCGCGTCGTCGCGCAGGTGCAGCACGCGGGGGCGGCGGCCGCCCGTCGGGTCGCCGGATCCGCGCTCCTCGACGAGGCCGGCGCGCAGCAGCTGCGTGATCTTGCCCGTGATCGTCGACGGCGGCAGGCCGAGCGTGCGGGCGAGGTCGGCCCGGTTCGTGGCCGAGCCCGTCGCGATCATGTAGAGCAGCGCCGACGCGGTCTCGCCGGCGATCTCGCTGTCGGGGACCTGGCGCCGGATCCGCGGGGGCGGCGGCGGGAGGCGCGGGATGCCACGCAGCCGCTCGGGCACGCGTCCGGCCGGACCCGCCG
>NZ_QWGT01000467.1 GCF_003576405.1 Clavibacter lycopersici | reverse complement strand
GGCCCGATCCGCGTCCCGCTCGCCGGGAATCCGGCGTCGGCTGGGGCCGCGGGCGGCGCGTCCGTGCGGGCCGAGGGCTGGGGCTGGCGGCACGCCGGACGGAGCGCGTGGGCCGTCCGCGACGTCGACCTCGTGATCGAGCCGGGGGAGCGCGTGCTCCTGCTCGGCGCGTCCGGGGCAGGGAAGACAACGCTCATGCACGCGCTCGCGGGCGTCCTCGGCGGCGACGACGAGGGCGAGACCCGCGGCTCGCTGCGCGTGGACGGGCAGGATCCGACCACCCGGCGCGGCCGTGCTGGCCTGGTGCTGCAGGATCCGGACGCGCAGGTGATCCTGTCCCGCGTCGGCGACGACGTCGCGTTCGGCTGCGAGAACCTCGGCGTCCCGCGCGAGGAGATCTGGGTGCGCGTCCGCGCGGCGCTCGACGCCGTGGGACTCGACGTGGCGCTCGACCGCTCCACGACCGCCCTCTCCGGCGGGCAGAAGCAGCGCCTCGCCCTCGCCGGGGTGCTGGCCATGCGCCCCGGCCTCCTCCTGCTCGACGAGCCGACCGCGAACCTCGACCCCGAGGGCGTCGGCGAGGTGCGGCGCGCCGTCGAGTCCGTGGTCGAGGCGAGCGGGGCGACCCTCGTGGTCATCGAGCACCGGGTGGCCGTGTGGCAGGACCTCGTCGACCGGGTCGTCGTGCTGGCGGCCGACGGCGGGATCCTCGCCGACGGCGCGCCCGACGACGTCCTCCGCGACCAGGGCGCGTCGCTCGCGGCCGCGGGCGTCTGGGTGCCGGGGCGCGAGCCCG
>NZ_QWGT01000466.1 GCF_003576405.1 Clavibacter lycopersici | reverse complement strand
GCCGCGTCGTCGCGCTGGCCGCGGTCGTCGCGGGCGTCGCCGGGTACGCGCTCGGCTGGCGCGAGCTCGTCGCGGTCGCGTGGACCGCGGCCGCCCTGTGGGTCATCGCGCTGCTGCACCTCGTCGGATCCTCCGGGGTCGAGGTGTCGCTGCGCCTGCCGCGGGAGCGCGTGGTGGCGGGGGAGCGCGCGCCCGCGACCGTCGCCGTGCGGAACCCGCTGCGGCGCCGTGCCGTGGGCCTCACGGTGGAGGTGCCGGTCGGATCCGGTCTCGCCGAGGTCCATGTGCCGTCCCTCGCGCACGGCCACTCCCACGAGGACGTCTTCGTCGTGCCCACCTCGCGCCGCGGCGTGATCGCGCTCGGCCCCGCCCGCATCGTCCGCGGCGACCCGATCGGCCTGGTGCGCCGCGAGTCCGCCGAGGCCGCGGCGACCCGGCTCCTCGTGCACCCGCGCACCCTCGCGATGCCCAGCACGAGCACGGGCTTCGTCCGCGACCTCGAGGGCCGCGCCACGCGCGACCTCACCGACAGCGACGTGTCGTTCCAGTCGCTCCGCGAGTACGTGCCGGGCGACCCGGTGCGGCACATCCACTGGCGGTCGACCGCGAAGACGGGCGTGCCGATGGTGCGGCGGTTCGAGGAGACGCGGCGGAGCCACATCATGGTGGCGCTGTCGCTGGACGCGGGCGACTACGGGGACGGCGTCGGCGTCGCCGCTGCGGTCGCGGAGGCGGCGGGCGGCGCGGCCCCCGGCGCGGCGGCGGTCCCCGCGGGCGGCACCACGATCGCGGGCGGGCACGCAGCCGGCGG
>NZ_QWGT01000465.1 GCF_003576405.1 Clavibacter lycopersici | reverse complement strand
GCTCTTGTCTAGGGAAAGAGTGTACGCCGACGGCCACCGCGCCGACCCCGACGCCCACGGTCCCGACGCCCACCGCGACGGTCCCGACCCCCACCGCGACGGTCCCGACGCCCACCGCGACGGTCCCCACGCCCACCGCGACGGTCCCGACCCCCACGCCGACGGTCGGCACGCCGACCCCGACCGCCGGGACGCCCACCCCCACGGGCACCACGGCCGCGCCGATCATCCCCGGGGGCACCACCCCCGGCGGATCGCTGCCCGTGACGGGCTACGACCCCACGCCCACGATCGGCTGGGGCCTGGCGGCCCTCGTCCTGGGTGCGCTCGGACTGGGACTGAACGCACGACGCAGGTCCGCCCAGCGATAGCGGCCCCGCGGATCCCGTGGCGGAGCGCCCGACGACACGTCGTCGGGCGCTCCGCCGCGCGTAGCCCCAAAAGCACATCCGTGGTGGGTTTTCTCCCGCCACCGGATACGTTGGCCGCGTTGGAGGTGTCGGATGCATCAGCGGGTTCGCGGCGGATCCCTCCGCTCGGCGAGCCCTCCGCCCTCCGGCGTCCGGCCCGTCGCCGCCCGTCGGATCCCCCTGGGGACGCCATCGTGATCCGCGTCGACGTGCTCGGCGGCTTCCGCGTCGCGGGCCTCGGCACCGACCCCGCCTCGACCTCGCCCGGTCCCGATCCCACCGGCGCCGCCCTCTCCGACGGCACGCGTCGGCTCATCGCCGCCCTCGCGATCCGCGCCCGCCCGGCCGACCGCGGCACCCTCGCCAGCCAG
>NZ_QWGT01000464.1 GCF_003576405.1 Clavibacter lycopersici | reverse complement strand
GGAGCCGGTCGCGCGCTCGAGCGAGATGAGCAGGCCGAGGCCCGTCATCGCGACGCCGAGCCGCGCGATCGCCGCCGACACGACGAAGCCGACGGCGCCGGGCAGCGCGAGGACGCGGCCGTAGCGGTCGCGCACGGCGCGGATCGGCGCGCGCAGGAGGGAGGGGAGGGGACGCGGGACCGTCATGGACGGGGCCTTCCGCGCGGCGGGCGGGGATCGGTCGGCAGACAGGTCGGCCTGGGCTTCGACGATCTCGGCGGGCGCCGCGGTAGGTGCACGGGGTGCTCGCCGAGCGTAGCGCGCGGGCTAGGTGGCGGCTCGGGCGGGGCGGCGACGTCGAGGCCCCGTGAGGTTCCGGGCGGGAGCCGTAGGGGTGTCGTGAGCGCGCTGGCCGCCGGCGTCCGCGCGGAGGTGGACTGGGCGCATGCCCTTCCCGTGTCGCGTGCCCCCGGTCCCCGTCCGCCCCGTCCCCGCGTCCGTGCGCGCGGCGGAGGCAGGGCGATGAGCGTCCTCGCGCCCGCGCTTCCGCGTCGCCCGCCGTGGTCCCCGGTGGAGGTCGTGCCGGTCGTCGCGCCGCTCGACGACGTCGTGGTCGCGGGGGTCTCGATGCGGCGGCTCGTGGACGTGTGCGGGACCCCGTGCATCCACTCGGGCGACGGCGGGAGGATCCCCGCGTCCGACGCGCTCGTCGTCGTGGCGGTGACGGCCGTCCTCGTCGGGTCCGACGGGGAGCGCGTCGTGTGCGTCGACGGCCGCCTCGACGACGTGGACGCGCGCTGGGCGGCGGCGCGCGTCCTCGGCCGGGGATCCGGCGGGCGACCG
>NZ_QWGT01000463.1 GCF_003576405.1 Clavibacter lycopersici | reverse complement strand
CGGAGCGCGTGCAGCGGCGCGCCGACGGCGGCGAGGACGACCTCGGCACGCGCGAGTACCGCGCCGGGGATCCGCTCCGCCGCGTGCACTGGCGCGCCACCGCGCGGCACGGCGAGCTCATGGTGCGGCAGGAGGAGCAGCGGTCGAGCCCGCGTTCGCTCGTGCTCCTCGACACGCGCGCCGCCGGCTTCCCCCTGCACGCCGACGACGACGGGGACGGCGACCGGGCCTTCGAGCGCGCGGTCGCGTTCGCGGCGTCGGTGGGCGTGCACCTGCAGCGCGGCGGGTACGCGGTCCACCTCATCGAGACGGCCGCAGGATCCGCCCGGCAGGCGCCCGTCTCCGCCCGCCCGGGCGACGCCTCCGCGGAGGGCGACCTGCTCCTCCACCTCGCCGACGTGCGGCCCGCCGCCGTCGACCCCGACCGCGACGGCGTGCAGGAGGCCCTGGCCGACCTGCGCCGCAGCCGCCGCGCCGTCCCGATCCACGCCGTCCTCGGCCACCTCGACGAGCAGGAGGCCCGCCGGCTCGCGGGCTTCGGCGCCGCGTGCCGCCCCGCGGTCGCGTTCCTCGCGCATCCCGGCCGCGTCGACGGCCGCGACGACCGCGAGGCCGTCCGGATCCTCCGCGAGTCCGGCTGGCGCACCGTCGTCCTCGACGACGACACCCGGCCCGCCGACGCCTGGCGCGCCGCCCGCACCGAGGAGATGGCGCGATGACCGACCTCGACTCCGTCGGCCTCGGCGGCCGCGAGCACTGGACCGTCGAGCCGCGGCCGCTGCCGGGCGAGCGCGCGGGGACGACCGCCGGGACCGCCCGCGCG
>NZ_QWGT01000462.1 GCF_003576405.1 Clavibacter lycopersici | reverse complement strand
CGGCGGCGGCGAGGAGCGCGCGGGGTGCGGGATCCGATGCCCCTGGACGGCAGGCCGCGCTCCGCTGCAGGGCGGACGTCGGCACGAGCGCTGACGCGCCCGCGGGCGGCAGCGCCACCTGGATCCGATCGCCGCGCCACTCCCCCGCGCCGGGCGTCGCACGGGCATCGAAGAGCCGGCTCTCGCCGCCGGCCAGCACGTGCTCCTGCCGGGTCGGGAGCGGGAGGATCACGGGCGGGCCCGCCGCCGCGCCCACGACCTGGAGCGGACCGCCCGCGCGTCGACCCGACACGGCGAGCGCCACCCCGGCGTGCGGCCCCTCGCGGACGACGGCGGCCACCAGCTCGAGCAGGGCGGCCTGGTGCTCGGGCTCCAGGCGGGAGACGGCGACGTCGAGGTCGTCGGCCAGGACGAGGAGCGGATCACGCGGGGCACGTGGGTCGCGGATGCGGGCGACGACGGCGGCGACCGCGTCCCAGCAGCCCTCCGCGTCCGCGGGCACCTCCCGCACCTCGACGCCGGCGGCGACGGCGGACTCGGCGAGGGTGCGCAGGCACGTGCTGCGGCCGGATCCCGGACCGCCGACCACGAGCAGGTGGCCGTCCGTCGCCGGGCGCCACGCGGCCGTGGCCCGCCGCTGCTCCCCGGGCAGGTCGACGAGGGCGAACGGGACGACCGCCGCCGGAGGTCCCGCGACCGCGGATCCGTGCCGGACGAGGGGCGGCACCGCCGCCAGCTCCGCGAACGGGACGGAGGCGGGCAGCGGATCCAGCCACGGGCGCCGCACGGGACCGCGGGTCGCGCGGGCGGCGGCGATGCGGGCGAGGTC
>NZ_QWGT01000461.1 GCF_003576405.1 Clavibacter lycopersici | reverse complement strand
GGCGGCCGTGCGGTGCGGGCGCGGATGCGGGCACGGCGGGCGCGGCGCGATGGCGGGGCATCAGAGCGCCCCGCCGGTCGTGCGGGCCGCGTCGGCGGAGGCGTCGGCGGCTGCGTCGCCCCCTGCCGGCTGCGGCGGGCGACGCCAGATGACGGTCAGCAGCCAGATGGTGCCGGCCGCGCCGACGACCGCGAACGCGATCATGCGCGTGACGGGGTCGCCGAGCCAGACGAACGGCCAGCCGAGGAAGGGGACGACCGACGTGCGCTCCCACACGGCGTCGTCGCCGATGGTGACGATCCAGGGATCGCCCGCGGGGTTGTTGTCGCCCTTGGTCTGGATGGCGAGTCGGTCGGCCGACCAGCCGTCGAGCCGGTCGGCGTCCTCCGGGCCGAAGACGTGCGTGACGCGGTGGATCACCCGCACGCGCGGGCCCATCGGCGCCGTGAAGACGACGACGTCGCCGGTCGCCACCTCCGTGCGCGGCGTCGGGGCGGTGATCGCGAGGGAGCCGACGGGCATGCCGGGCGCCATCGAGTTCGAGAGCACGGGGACGAAGCGGGTGACGCCGAGCACGGAGAGGGCGATGACGGCGACGACGGCCAGCCCGATGGCGGCCGTGAGGAGCCCGCCGAGGAGGCCGAGCGCGCGGCGGGCAGGGCTGCGGCGGGTCATGACGCTGCCTCGGCGCCGCGGCGTCGGCGTCGGCCGGCGAGCAGCAGGATCCCGCCGCCCAGGAGGGCCAGGAGGGCGCCGGCCAGGGCGGACGCGATGTCGCGGCCGGTGACGGGGAGCAGGTCGCGCGGGGCGTCGGCGGCCGGGGCGGATCCGGCGGGCGG
>NZ_QWGT01000460.1 GCF_003576405.1 Clavibacter lycopersici | reverse complement strand
GACGCGCTCGGCGAGCGCGGGGTCGGCCTCGCGGATCACCCGGACGGGGCCGCCTGCGGCGATGGCGGCGTCGACGTCGGCGAGCGGCGCGGTCGCGATCCCCAGGTCGGCCGCGACCTGGACGAGCGAGGGGCGCGGGCCGATCCAGAACTCGCCGATCTCGGCGTTGGCGTAGAACTCGTCGCTGTCGCGGCCGGCGCGCTCGCGGAAGTGGAGGGTGGCCTCGTGCGCGGAGCCGTCCGCGGAGGACCCCTCGGCCACGGGCTCGAGCACGAGCACGGCGCCGGGCTCGCTGTCGGCGCCCCAGCCCGTGAGGTGCGCGAAGGCGGAGTGGGCGCGGAAGGGGAAGTCGGTGTCGTTGCTGCGCTGCTTGAGGCGGCCGGCGGGGATCACGAGGCGGGTGCCGACGTGGAGCGCGGACAGGCGGCGGCGGCGCTCGGCGGCGTAGGGCGCCTGCTCCCGGGCGGACGGGTCGAGCTCCTCGCGGGCGGCCCAGTCCGAGGACACGAAGTCGCTGAACGCGGTGCTCGCGGGCGTGGTGCTGCGGTTGGACGTGGCGCGGGGGACGGGGGCGTCGCCGGATCCGGGGGCGGGGCTCCCGGCCGGTGCGGTGACGACGGGCGCGGCCGTCTCGGTCGTCGCGAGCGGCGCGGCGGGGTCGGCGGCGATGTCGGCGGGGGCGGTCTCGGACGCGGTGTCGGTGTTCTCGGCCATCCGTCGATCATCCCACCTGCCGTCGGCCGCGGAGGGGCCGGGCGGGGTCAGCGCAGCGGCGTCAGCTGCGCGATGATCGGCCGGTGGTCGCTGCCGGCGCCGTCGCGGTCCTCGACGACGCGGAAGCCCGTGACC
>NZ_QWGT01000459.1 GCF_003576405.1 Clavibacter lycopersici | reverse complement strand
GCCGCGCGGTAGACGGCGGCCCGGCCGGAGCGGTCGGCGGCGCGCTCGGCGAGTCCCGGATCCACGACCGCGGCCACGAGCACGTGGTGCGTCCGCGTCAGCTGCGGCAGCACCTGCAGGAGCGCGCGCGAGCTGCCGGGGGAGTCGATCGCGGTCAGCAGCACCACGAGCGAGCGCTGCGACACGATGCGGCGCACGAGCGCGGGCACGCCGGTCCAGTCGGTCTCGAGGAGCTCCGGGTCCACGGGCGCGAGCGCGTCGACCATGCGCGAGACCACGTCGCCGCCGGATCCCGCCCGCACGCGCGCGCGGACCCGCCGGTCGTGCGCGACCATGTCCACCCGGTCGCCCGAGCGCGTGGCGAGCGCCGCGAGCAGCAGCGACGCCTCGAACGCCGTGTCGAGCCGGGTCTCGTCCCGGATCCGGCCCGCGGCCGTGCGCCCCGTGTCGAGCACCAGCACCACGCGCCGGTCCCGCTCGGGCCGCCAGGTGCGGACGACCACGTCCTGCCGGCGAGCGGTCGCGCGCCAGTCGATCGAGCGCACGTCGTCGCCGCGCACGTAGTCGCGCAGGCTGTCGAACTCGGTGCCCTGGCCGCGCACCATCAGGGCGGTGCGGCCGTCGAGCTCGCGCATCCGGGCGAGGCGCGAGGGCAGGTGGCGGCGCGAGCGGAACGGCGGCAGCACGCGCACGGCGCCGGGGGAGAGGAGCGTCGCCTGGCGCGCGGCGAGGCCGAGCGGGCCGGCGGAGCGGATGGTGACGCGCTCGGTGCGGCGCTCGCCGCGGCGCGTGGGCGTGAGCGTCAGGCGGACGGCGCGGCGCTCGCCGGCGGGGATCCGCACCCGGTCCCG
>NZ_QWGT01000458.1 GCF_003576405.1 Clavibacter lycopersici | reverse complement strand
CGCGCGCGTCGTCGCGCCGACCACGAGCGTCGTGACGCCGGCCGCGACCGACGGCCAGCCGTCCGCCGCGTCGATGATGCGCCTGCTGCAGGCCACCGCGGCCGCGGCGCCGTTCACCGCGACGCCCGCGCCCGTCATCACCGGCAAGGCCGTCATCGGCCAGCGCCTGCTCGTCACCACCGCGCGCTGGACCCCGGCCGCCACGACCAGCTCCAACTCCTGGCTCGTCGACGGGGTTCCCGTGAGCGGGCAGACGAGCACCGCGTACACCGTGCGCGCCGCCGACGCCGGATCCGTCATCACGGTCGCCGTCACCGGCAGCCGCTCCGGCTACGACACCAGCACGCAGACGAGCGCGCCGACCGCGACCGTCCCGACGCCCGTCGTCGCCGACTTCACGGCCGCGCCTCAGCCGACGATCACCGGCACGCCCCGGGTCGGCTTCACGCTCATGGCACGGTCGGGCACCTGGAGCCCGTGGCCGTCGTTCTCGTACTCCTGGACCCGCGACGGCGTGCTCATCGCCGGCCAGACGGGCGCGACCTACCGGGTCACCGAGGCCGACCAGGGAGCGGCGCTCGCCGTGACGGTCACCGGCACGAAGACCGGGTACGCGACGACGTCCACGACGAGCGACGGGATGACGGTCCCGGCTCCGACGCCGACGCCGACGCCGACCGCGGCTCCGACGCCGACGCCGACGGCGGCTCCGACGCCCACGCCGACGGTGGCTCCGACGACGGCTCCCGCACCGAAGCCCACCGTGGCGCCGACGCAGGCCCCGTCGCCGACGCCGACGGTCGCGCCGACGCAGGCCCCGACGCCGACGCCGACGGTCGCGCCGACGCAGGCCCCGAC
>NZ_QWGT01000457.1 GCF_003576405.1 Clavibacter lycopersici | reverse complement strand
GCCGCGGATCCGACGCCCGCGTGACCGCGACCCGCACCCCGCCTCCCGCCCGCACCGGCTACCTCGCCGTGCTGGCGCTGCCCGGCGCGCTCCGCGCGTTCCTCCCGGCGATGCTCGGCCGGCTCTCCTTCGCGATGGTCGCGCTCGCGCTGCTGCTCCTCGTGCAGGCGCGCACCGGGTCCTTCGCCGCCGCCGGCCTCGCGACCGGCGCGTTCGGCCTCGCCAACGTGCTCGCGTCGCCCGTGCGGGCACGCCTCGTGGACGCGCGGGGGCAACGTCCCGTGCTGGTGGCGCTCGCGCTCGCCCACGCCATCGGCCTCGTCGGCGTGCTCGCCGTGGTGCGGATCGGCGCGCCCGTCGGGGTCGTCGTCGCGGCCGCGGCGCTCGCCGGACTCGCGATGCCGCCGCTCGGTGCCGCCATGCGCGTCGTGTGGGCGGCGCTCGTGCCCGACGCGCGCATGCGGACGCGCGCCTACAGCCTCGACGCCGTGGGGGAGGAGGTCGTCTTCACGGTCGGGCCGCTCGTCGTGGCGGCGCTCGTGGCGGTCGCGGATCCCGAGGTCGCCGTGCTCGCCTCGGCGGCCGCGAGCGTGCTGGGCACGCTCGGCATGACGTCGTCGCCCCTGTCCCGGGCGCAGGGCGCGCAGGCTCCCGCGACGGCGGCCCCGGCGACTCCGGCGACCCCGGCGCGGCGGCGCCGGTCCGCGGATCCGCTCCGCCAGCCGCTCGTGATCCCCCTGCTCGTGACGCTGCTCGGGGTGGGCGCTGTGCTCGGATCCGTCGAGGTCGCCGTCGCGGCGCTGGCCGAGCGCGCGGGCAGCACGGCGCTCGCGGGCCCGCTGCTCGCCGCGTTCGCCGCGGGCAGCGCGGT
>NZ_QWGT01000456.1 GCF_003576405.1 Clavibacter lycopersici | reverse complement strand
TCCAGCGCCTCCGCGACGCCGACTGACACTCCTCTGAGCCGCGTCAGCGCCTCATCCTCATCCGGACTTGCTCGAACGGCGGACGTCTCCGACGCGGTTCCATCCACGGAGCGCATCGAGAGGGCCGGTATCGCGCTCCGCGAGAGCGCGGTTCCGCGGGACGCCGTCACTACCGCATTCGGCCAGCGCGTGACGTACCGGATCGGCGACGGAGCGACCATCACCTACACCTACTCACCCGGAGGAGCGCCGGTGGTCGGGGTACCGACACAGGAGGAGCTGGGCAGGTCTCTCGCACGAGCCGGGGCGGATCCGTTCCCGTATGTCAGCCGCGACCCCTCCGAACAAGCAGCGGGCGCGGCGGGCACGCTGGGCTTGCTGATCTGTGCGGCACTCGGCCCGGAGAGCGGTGGCCTCGGGTGCGCAGTGGGCGTAGGCATAGGAGCGACCATCGTCGCGGTAGCCACAGCCCATGGCATCTGCACACGCAACCGCGACGTGCGGATCTACCTCCCGACGTTGGAAGTCCAGTGCCGTCGTGATTGACCCCGAGGACCACCGAGCTGATCGAAGCCGTGCGCTCGCGTCGTCGAGCATCGTCGTCGCGTTCTTCCTCTTCTCGCAGCTTGTGATCGTGCCCGTGCTCGACGGCCGTTCCCCTGCCTCGCAAGCCGTGCCCGCGAGCGTGGTGGCCGTGCTCATGTTCGTCGTCACGTACCTGGTCTCCGCGACCTTCCAGAAGCGCCGCCGGCGCAGAAGTCGCGACTAGGGCGGAGGACGGCGCCCCTCTCGCAGCGCGCGGGAGGGGCGTCGTCATGCGTGGGCCGTGGATCAGGCGGCGGGCGACCACCCGAGGGCTGGGCCGAGGCGCTC
>NZ_QWGT01000455.1 GCF_003576405.1 Clavibacter lycopersici | reverse complement strand
CGGCGTGCCGGACCCGACGCGCCTCGCCCGCTGGGAGCGCGACCGCCTGCGGAGCGCGCGCCGGGCGGCCGTGCAGTCGGAGATCAACACGGCGCTCGGCCGGCCCGTCCGCGGGCTCACGCGGCTCGTCCGCGACGCCGGTCTCCGCGCCGTGCTCGCCTCACCCGCGGCGGCCGGGCTCGCCTCCGTCTACGCCATGGGACGGGATAGGGCCGCGCGCGTCAGGTGAGGCGGGTCGCGTTCAGCGCGACCTGGGCGACGAGCAGCAGCGACGCCGCCATGATCAGCTGGAAGAGCAGGCGCCCGGGCGGACGGGTGACGACGCGCCGGGCGCCCCAGGCGGCGATCGCCAGCGTGACGACGAGCCCCGCGACCGCGAGCGGCGTGACGGCGTGCGCGGGATCCGCGAGCACCGGCCCCGCCATCGCGACGATCGCGCCCACGGCCAGCGCCCCGAACGCGACGAGCCCCGACGGCACGCGGCCGAGGCGGTGCGGCAGACCGCGGACGCCCGTGCGGGCGTCGTCCTCGAGGTCGGGCAGCACGTTCGTGAAGTGGATGGATACGCCCAGCACCGCGCCGGTCGCCACGGCCCACGCGGCGGCCGGCACGGGATCCGCGGCGCCGAGGGCGACCACCGTCGGCAGGATCCCGAAGGCCACGACGAACGGCACCACGCTCACGGCGGTCCGCTTGAGCCCGGCGTTGTAGGCCCAGCCGGCGCAGACGAGGACGGCGTGCGCGAGGAGGAAGGCGGGCCCGAGCGCGGCCGACGCGACGAGGCACGCCGCCGCCGTGCCGAGGGCGGCCGCGCGCACCAGGCCGACCGTGATCTCGCCGCGCGCCACGGGCTTGTCGGCGCGGGCGACGCTGC
>NZ_QWGT01000454.1 GCF_003576405.1 Clavibacter lycopersici | reverse complement strand
CCTGCTCGCGTCCACGGTCGTGTCGCTGTTCTGGCTCTGGATGTACAACCCGCAGCTCGGCGTCGTCAACGCGATCGCCGGCGCCTTCGGCCTCCCGCAGCCCGCGTGGCTGCAGGACTCGAACCTCGCCATGACGAGCGTCGTCGTCACCACCGTGTGGTGGACCGTCGGCTTCAACTTCCTCATCTACCTGGCGGCGCTGCAGAACATCCCCGACCAGCAGTACGAGGCGGCCGCGCTCGACGGCGCGGGCAAGTGGCGGCAGCTGTTCTCCATCACGATCCCGCAGCTCGTCGACGACGACCACCGCACCTACGCGCGCTGGGCGGTGCGGCGGGGCTGATCCCCTGGTCGCGCGCTCATCGCGGTCCGCGCCTGCCGGTGCGCGTCGCGGCGTGGCTCCCGGCCGGTCGGGCGGCGGACCATAGTCTGCACACGTGGTAGAGACCCGTGACAGTGCCGAGGATCCGCCCGAGTTCCGCGCGGCGCTCGACGCCCTGCGTCGAGCCACGACGCGGTCCGAGCTCGTGCTGACGGAGATCCCCTCGCCGTCGAGCAACCTCGCGCCGTACGCCGTGGCGCTGGCCGCCGACGTCTCGCCGTCCGGCCACGCCTCGGACTCCGAGCTCGGCACCGGCCGCTTCATCCTCCTGCACGACCCCGAGGAGCCGGACGCATGGGGCGGCGCCTTCCGCATCGTCTGCTTCGCGCAGGCGCCGCTCGAGACCGACATGGGCACGGATCCGTTCCTCGCCGACGTCGCATGGTCCTGGCTCGTCGACGGCCTCGCGTCGCGCTGTGCCCGGTACTCGTCCCCCTCGGGGACCGCCACCCGGATCATCTCCACCGGCTACGGCGAGCTCGCCCGCCAGGGCA
>NZ_QWGT01000453.1 GCF_003576405.1 Clavibacter lycopersici | reverse complement strand
GCCGGCGGGGGAGACTGGGCGCATGACGCCCGCCGCCCCGGCCGACCCGCGCGATCCGCTCGCGCACCTCGACGCCGCCCTCCTCGACCGGATCCGCGCCCGCGCCGCCGACTACGACGCCCGCAACGCCTTCTTCGCGGAGGACCTCGACGAGCTGCGCGACGCCGGCCACCTCCGCCTCCTCGTGCCGCGCGACCTCGGGGGGTCGGGCGCGTCGCTCGCCGATGCCGTGCGCGCGCAGCACCTCCTCGCCCAGGCGGCGCCCGCCACCGCGCTCGGGGTCGGGATGCACCTCGTCTGGACGGCCGTCGCGCGGATCCTCGCCGACCGCGGCGACGACTCCCTCCGCGGCGTCCTCGAGGACGCGGGCCGCGGGGAGCTGCTGGCCTTCGCGATCAGCGAGCCCGGCAACGACCAGGCCCTCGCCGACGCGCTCACGGTGGCCGCGCCCGATGACGACGGCGGGTACCGCTTCACGGGCACCAAGGTGTCGTCGAGCATGGCGCCCGCCTGGACGCGGCTCGGGCTCTTCGGGCGCGACGACACGGATCCGGAGCGCCCGCTCCTCGTGCACGCCTTCGTGCCGCGCGATGCGCCCGGCCTCGAGATCGTGCCCGACTGGGACACGCTCGGGATGCGCGCGACGCAGAGCCACACGGTCGTCCTGCGCGACGTCCGCGCCGCACCCGCCGACGTGGTCCGCCGCCGCGAGCACGGCCGGCGCGACGACCCGTTCGTCCTCGCCGTGCTCCAGGCGTTCGAGCTGCTCATCGCCGCCGTGTACGCCGGGATCGGGCAGCGCGCGCTCGAACCTGCCCCTCGTCGCGCTCCTGCTCGGCCCCTCTGCGCTGCTCATCACGCTCTTCATCGTCCTGCCCGC
>NZ_QWGT01000452.1 GCF_003576405.1 Clavibacter lycopersici | reverse complement strand
CGGGTGCGGCGGCGGGCTCAGCCGCGCGGGACGCGGGTCGCGGGCGGCAGCAGGCCCAGCTCCATCGCGAGGGTGACCGCGCGGGTCCGGTCGCCGACGCCGAGCTTCTCGAACACGTGCAGCAGGTGGGTCTTCACGGTGGCGGGCGTCACGTGCAGCTCGAGGGCGATGCGCGCGTTGGTGCGGCCGGCGGCCACGAGCGCGAGCACCTCGGTCTCGCGCGGGCTGAGCGTGGGCGTCGGGGCCGCGGGCTCGGCGGCGGGGCGCCCCACCTGCCGGACCAGCGCCGCGGCGATCGCGGGCGCGAGCGCGACCTCGCCGCGGGCCACCGCCCGGACGCCGGCGAGGATCTCCTCCTCCGGTGCGGCCTTCAGCAGGTAGCCGCTCGCGCCCGCCTCGATGGCGGTGAGGATGCTCGCGTCGGTCTCGTAGGTCGTGAGCACCAGCACGCGCACCTCGGGAGCCTCCTCGCGGATCCGCCCGGTCGCGCCGACGCCGTCCAGCCCCGGCATGCGGAGGTCCATGAGGACCACGTCGGGGCGCTCCGCGAGGGCCAGCGCGACAGCTGTCTCGCCGTCCGCCGCCTGGCCGACGACGTCGATGTCGTCCGCGGACGCGAGGAGCGCGGCGAGGCCCGCGCGGACGACGGGGTGGTCGTCGACGACGGCCACGCGGACGGGCCGGGGCGTCATGCGCGGGCCCGGGCGGGGGCGGCGGTCGGGGTCGGGGTCGGGGTCGACGTCGTCGGAGGCGCCGGGGTCCCCGTCGGGGCGGGTGCCGGCGCGGGGATGCGGTCGGCGTCGCGTCGATCGGCGGCGGGTGCCGCATGCGCCGGGATCCGGGCGGTCAGCCGCGTGCCGTCGGGACCGCTCGCGACGTC
>NZ_QWGT01000451.1 GCF_003576405.1 Clavibacter lycopersici | reverse complement strand
GGCGGCGTCCCGGGCGTCGTGGTCGCGGCGCGCGGTGATCTCGGCGTCGAGGTCGAGGTGACCCTGCTCGATCTCGCGGCTGAGCAGCAGGCGCGCCTCCTCGGCCTCGGCCGCGATCTCGCGCCGCGTCTCGACCGCCTGGCGCTCGAGGCGCAGGCGCTCGGCCTCGCGGCGGTCCGCCTCCAGGGCCTCCGCCTCCGCGATCTCGCGCTCGAGCGCGGCGCGCGCGGTGACGGCCTCGAGCTCCAGCTGGTCGCGCGTCGCCCGGGTCTCCCGCTCCAGGCGCTCGGTGCCCTGGGCGATGTCGCGGGCGAGGTCCGTGCGCGCCTCCTCGACGTCGCGCGCGAGGTCGGCCCGCGCGGTCGCCACCTCGAGCTCGAGCGCCTCGCGCGTCTCGACGATCTCGCGCTCCAGCGCGGCGCGGGTCTCCTCCACGTCGCGGTCGAAGGCGGTGCGCTCGGCGTGGATGCGGCGGTCGAAGTCGTCGCGCGACGCCTGGACCTCGCGGTCCCAGTCGGTGCGCGCCTGCTCGATCTCGCGGTCGAGGTCGGCGCGGGTCTGCTCCTCGAGCTGCGTGAGGGCGATGCGCCGGGTCTCCTCGTCGAGCCGCAGCCGCTCCTCGGTCTCCCGGACGTCGCGGTCGAGGTCGGCGCGCTCCTCGGCGACCGACTCGTCGTGCCGGGCCCGGGCGTCGGCGAGCTCGCGCTCGAGCGCGCCGCGGGCGAGCACTGTCTCCCGGGCGAGGTCGGCGGCGTCGCGGCGCGCCTCGTCGGTCTCGCGGTCGACGCGGGCGCGGAGCTCGGCGACCTCGCGGGCGGCCTCGGCGCGCTGGGCGTCGGTCTCGCGCTCGGCCGTCGCGCGGAGGTCGGCGACCTCGGTGC
>NZ_QWGT01000450.1 GCF_003576405.1 Clavibacter lycopersici | reverse complement strand
CGGGCGCGGCCGGATCCTGCGCGGTCCCCGCGGGCGGCGAGCGGATCCTCGAGGTGCGCGTCACCGCGAACTCGGGCACCCTGTACACGTACGCCCACCGCGGATGACGGCCGAACCCGCGGCCATCCCGCCGGACGACGCGGCCGCACCCGAGAGGCACGCCCCCATGACGATGACCGCCGACGAGGCCCGCGCCTTCCAGGACGAGTTCGCGCGGCTCGTGCGCAACGTGGAGCAGGTGCTGCTCGGGAAGTCGCACGTCGTGCGGCTCGCCTTCACGGCCATGGTCACGGGCGGCCACCTCCTGCTCGAGGACGTGCCCGGCATAGGCAAGACCTCGCTCGCGCGCGCCATGGCGCAGACGGTCGACGGCACGCACAGCCGCGTGCAGTTCACGCCCGACGTGCTGCCCGGCGACATCACGGGCGTCAGCGTCTACGACCAGCGCACGAGCGACTTCGAGTTCCACCGCGGGCCGGTGTTCGCGAGCATCGTGCTGGCCGACGAGATCAACCGCGCCAGCCCGAAGACCCAGTCGGCGCTCCTCGAGGTGATGGAGGAGGGCCGCGTCACGGTCGACGGCACGCCGTACGACGTGGGGCACCCGTTCATGGTCATCGCCACCCAGAACCCCATCGAGCAGGCGGGCACCTACGCGCTGCCCGAGGCGCAGCTCGACCGGTTCCTGCTGCGCACCTCCATCGGGTACCCGGACCACGAGTCGATGCTGCGGATCCTGCAGGGCGCGTCCGTGAGCGCGCACGACGTGACGCTCGCGCCCGTCGCGACGGCCGCCTCCGTGCGGGACCTGCAGGAGCGCGCGGGGACCGTGCACGTGGATCCCGCGGTCGCCGACTACGTGGTGCGCCTCGTCGACGCGACCCGCA
>NZ_QWGT01000449.1 GCF_003576405.1 Clavibacter lycopersici | reverse complement strand
CGCGCACCGATCGGCGCGCGCGTCGTCGAGGCCGGCCGCGGCGAACCGGCGGCGGGTCTCCTCCACGTAGCGGCCGTGCTCCCAGGCGGGCAGGTCGGCGAGCGCCGGGATCCGCTGCACGGCGGACGCGAGGTCGAGCAGCACGCGCTGGCGGTCGGGCTCCCGACGCACCCGGTCGAGCTCGGCGCGGAGGGTCGCGGCGACGACCTCGCCGAGCGGCGCGCCCGCGGGATCCTCGGCGGCCTCCAGCTGCGCGACGACCGCGTCGACCTCCTGCCGGAGCAGCGCGCCGAGCAGCTCCTCCCGCACGCCGAAGCAGTAGTGGAACGCGCCGTGCGCGAGGCCGGCCTCCGCCGTGATCGCCCGCGTGCTCGCCCCCGCGACGCCCGTGACGGCCATGACGCGCACCGCCGCGTCGAGCAGCTCGGCCCGCCGGGCGTCCCGCGATCCGTAGGCGCGGGTGCTCTCGGAGGCGGGCTTCATGGGAGAAAGCTACCAAGCGATGCAGATTGGGCCAGGTGGCCCAATGTGTCGTCTAGCGTCGGGGCATGAGCACCGACCGCCCCGCCATCCGCACGGCTCGCGCCGCCGACCTCGAGGGCGTCACCCGCGTGCTCGCCGAGGCCTTCGCGGAGGATCCCGTGATGACCGCCTTCATCCCCGCCGGCCCCCGCAAGCGCGAGCGCCTGGCCCTCCTCTTCGCCGCCCTCCTCCGCAGCGACCCGCTCCCCGCGGGCACGGTGGACGTCGCGGTCGACGCCCGCGGCGGGATCCTCGGCGCAGCCGTCTGGGAGGCACCCGGCGGCGTCCCCGCGCACGGGATCCTGCGGGAGGCGCCCACGTTCGTCCGCGCCCTCGGCGTCGCGGGCGCCCTCCGCGCCGCCGGCCACCTCCGCACGCT
>NZ_QWGT01000448.1 GCF_003576405.1 Clavibacter lycopersici | reverse complement strand
CGGAAGGCGTCCCCTCGGGGCTCTGGGACATCGTCCGCCTCCACGACCGCGCCGCGAGGCGCGCCGCACGAAGCAGGAACGCCGGGACGAGCGCCGCCGCGGTCACGAACGACGCGGAGATGATGGGCAGGTCGGCGAGATCGTGGAGCACGGTGGTCCTCTTGTGCGGGAGCGAAGGCGTTCGAATCTAGCCCACGGTCCCGAGGGTCGACGGAGACCCGGCGGGAACGGCTAGCCCTCTGCCGGGGATCCGGTCAGCCGGTGCTCGAAGGCGAACACCACGAGCTGGACGCGGTCGCGCAGGCTGAGCTTCGCGAGGATGCGGCTCACGTGCGTCTTCACCGTCGCCTCGCTGAGGAACTCGGCCTGCGCGATCTCCGCGTTGCTCAGGCCGCGCGCCGCGAGGACGAAGATCTCCCGCTCGCGCGACGTCAGCGACGCGAACGCGGGCGGGGCGACGCGGGGCCGGGATCCGGGGTCGAAGTGCTCGAGCAGCTGCCGGGTCGCCGACGCCGCGATGACCGAGTTCCCGGCGTGGACGGTGCGGATGGCCGCGAGCAGGAACTCGGGGTCCGCGTCCTTCAGCACGAAGCCGCTCGCCCCGGCCCGGATGGCGCGCGCAGCGCTCTCGTCGAGGTCGAAGGTCGTGAGCACGAGGATGCGCGGCGGGCGGTCGCCGCGCGCGTCCGCCGCCCGGAGGACCTCGGCGGTCGCCTGGATCCCGTCCATGACCGGCATGCGGATGTCCATGAGGATCACGTCCGGGTGCTCGGCGCGCGCGAGCTCCACGGCCTCCTGGCCGTTGGCGGCCTCCCCCGCGAACTCGAGGTCGGGCTGCGAGGAGATGAGCATGCGGACGCCCGTGCGGAACAGGGCCTGGTCGTCGACCAGGGCGACGCGGATG
>NZ_QWGT01000447.1 GCF_003576405.1 Clavibacter lycopersici | reverse complement strand
CGATCTCGTCGTTGGAGAGGCCGTCGCCGAGCAGCCGCACGATGTCCTGCTCGCGCGGCGTGAGCACCTCGGTGCCCGGGTGCACGGCGGACGCGGCGCGGCGGCGGGTGAACTCCGCCATGACGCGGCGCGTGGTCACGCCGTCGAGGGCGGCGCGGCCCTCGGCGAGCGCCCGCACGGCCTGGATGAACTCCTCGGGCTCCGCGTCCTTCAGCACGAAGCCGCGTGCGCCCGCCTCGAGGGCGCCGAAGACGTACTCGTCGAGGTCGAAGGTGGTGGCGACGAGCACGGCGGGCGTCGCGCGCTCGTCCCCGTGCCCGCCGGTCGGGCCGTCGGGGGCCGCGTCGGCGCCGGTGATCGCGCGGGTCGCCTGGATGCCGTCGCCGCCGGGCATGCGCACGTCCATCACGACGACGTCGGGCGACAGGCGGCGGACCAGCTCGACGGCCTCGCGCCCGCCCGCGGCCTCGCCGACCACCTCGATCCCGCCGGCCGTCTCGAGCACGACGCGGAAGCCGGCGCGCACGATGGACTGGTCGTCGACCAGCACGACGCGGATCACGCGGGGTCTCTCTCGGCGGCGGCGGCGGGCTCGACCGGGAGCTCGAGGCGCACGCGCCACGTGCCGGATCCGGTGGGTCCCGCCTCCAGCCGGCCGCCCACGAGCGCGGCCCGCTCGCGCATCCCGACGAGGCCGTAGCCGGGCCGGGTCGCCGGGGCGGCGACGGGCAGCGGGTTCTCGACCGTGAGGGCGATGCGCGTCGGCTCGGCGGTCACGGTGAGCGTCACGGCGGATCCGGGCGCGTGCCGGCGCGCGTTGGCGAGCGACTCCTGCACGGTGCGGTACGCGGTCACGTCGGCGAGCGGCGCGAGCGCGGGCGCCTCGCCGGTCGTGCGCTCCTCGACCTCGGTGCCGGACGTGCGG
>NZ_QWGT01000446.1 GCF_003576405.1 Clavibacter lycopersici | reverse complement strand
GGCGCGCGACCTTCCCGCGGTGCTGGATCCCGCCGCCTGGCGCGCCCGCGCCGCCCACCACACGGAGCGGGCCGACGCGTTCTCCGCCGGCTTCCGCGCGCGCCGCCTCGCCGGCCGCACCCACGAGGTCGACGACTTCCTCTTCACCTACTACCCGCACAAGCCGTCGCTGCTCCGGCGCTGGCATCCGGGCGCGGGCGTCGTGCTCGCGGACGCCGCGGGCGACGAGCGCGCGGCCTGGCGCTGGTACGTCCCCGACACCCGGGCGGCCGGCGGCGTGCGGGTCGACGCGTCGGCGTACCTCGAGGCGCGCGGATCCACCGCCTCCTTCATCGAGCGGATCCTCGGCCGCACGGCCGCGCGCCCCGGCCGCTTCTCCTGCTTCGGCCTGCACGAGTGGGCGATGGTCTACAAGGTCGGCCCCGGCGAGCAGCGGCACGAGCGGCTGCCGCTGCGCCTCGGATCCGCCGCCACCGACGAGGTCGTCGAGGCGCACAAGCTGGCGTGCACGCACATCGACGCGTTCCGCTTCTTCACGCCCGAGGCCGTGCCGCGGAACGCGCTGGCGCCCACGCGGGAGACGCAGCCGGACCTCGAGCAGCCCGGCTGCCTGCACGCGGGCATGGACGTCTACAAGTGGGCGACCAAGCTCGGTCCGCTCGTCGCCGGCGAGACGCTCCTCGACGCGTTCGAGCTCGCCCGCGACATCCGCTCGCTCGACATGCGCGCGAGCCCGTACGACGTGTCCGGCCTGGGGCTGGAGGCCGTGCGGATCGAGGAGCCGGCGGGCAAGGCGCGCTACGCGTCCGAGCAGCGCGGGTTCGCGGAGCGGTCGAACGCGCTGCGGGCGCGCATCCTCGACGAGCTCGCGCACGCCCGCCGCGCGGCCGCCGCCGGGCTCTGAGGGCGCCGGCCGCATCGCGCCT
>NZ_QWGT01000445.1 GCF_003576405.1 Clavibacter lycopersici | reverse complement strand
GGACGGCGACGACGGCGACGGCGCGATCCCCGGCCCCGTGCTCGACCAGGTCGCCGTGCACGTGCGCGGCCGCGAGCTGACGCCGCTCGCGCGCCTCGAGACCGTGCGCACGACCGTCACGCTGCACGACGCCGACGGCCGGGCGGTCGCCGAGTTCGCCGACGACAGGGTCACCGGATCCGACGTGCGCGGCGGCACCGTGCGCGCCTGGCACGAGTGGGAGGTCGAGCTGCTGCCGGACGCGCCCGCGAAGCGCAAGCAGCGCACGGCGCTCCTCGACCTCATCGAGCGGCACGTGCTCGACGCCGGCGCCCGCCCCTCCGACAGCGCGTCGAAGCTCGCCCGCGCGCTCGGGGCCGACGCGCTCGGCCGGCAGGCGCCCGCGGGACCCGCGCTGCCGGATCCCGCGACCCTCACCAAGGAGAGCCCCGCCGCCGACGTCGCCCGCGCGATCCTCGCCCGCGGCGTCCGCGACCTCGTCGCCGCCGACCCGCACGTGCGCGCCGACGAGCACGACGCCGTGCACCGCATGCGCGTCGCCGTCCGCCGCCTCCGGAGCGCGCTCCGCACCCACCAGGACGTGATCGACCCCGCCGCGACCGCGCCCGTCCGCGCCGAGCTCACGGCGCTCGGGGCCGTGCTCGGCGACGCCCGCGACATGGAGGTGCTGCGCGACCGCGTCGTCTGGTCGGTGGTGGAGCACGACACGGAGACCGTGCCCGACCACGTGGGCGACGCCCTGCACGACGTCCTCGACGAGCGCTACCACCGCGCCCGCGAGCGGGTGATCCGCGCGCTCTCGTCCGCGCGCTACGTCGCGCTCCTCGACGACCTCGACCGGCTGGTCGCGGATCCGCCGCTCGCCCACGACGCCACCGCCCCCGCCGGTCCCGCCCTGCACGCCGCCCTCCGCCGCGACGCCGAGCGCATC
>NZ_QWGT01000444.1 GCF_003576405.1 Clavibacter lycopersici | reverse complement strand
CTGCGCCAGCCGCTCGCGGTCGGTCGCCGACGGCGCTCGCTCGCCCGCGAGCAGTACCGCGTCGAGCACATGGGCGTCCCCGACGGCGTGGAGTTCCTCGCGACGGGCGGCGGCTGGACCGTCCTCGCGGCGCTCCTCCTGTCCGCCGTGATGTGGCTCCCGCGGCTGACCGGCACCGCCCTCGTCGGCGGGCAGCTGCTGCCGCTGGGCCCGAGCGCGGGCGCGCTGTGGGCGCAGGTCGGGATCGGCGTCCGCGGATCCGGTGCCGGGCCCGTCGCCCCCTCCGACCCGTTCGCGTACGTGCTCGCGGTGCTCGGCAGCGTCACCGCGTGGGATCCGTCGCTCGCCGTCCTCGGGCTGTTCGTGGCCGCGCTGCCGCTCGCCGCCCTCGCCGCCTGGCTGTGCGCCGCGCAGCTCACGCGGAACTCCTGGCTGCGCGCGCTGGCCGCCCTCGTCTGGACCCTCGCGCCCACCCTGCTCATCGCGCTCGGCGAGGGCCGCCTGCCCGCCGTGCTCGCGCACCTGCTCCTCCCGTGGCTCGCGCTCGCGGTGCTGCGGGCGCCGCGCTCGTGGTCCGCGTCCGCCGTGGCGGGGATCCTGATGGCCGCCGTCGGCGCGTCCGCCCCCTCGCTCGTCCCGGCCGTGCTCGTGCTCTGGGTCGTCGCCACCGTGCGGGCCGGACGCCGAGCCGGCCGCCTCGTGACGATCCCCGTCCCGCTCCTCGCGCTCGTCGCGCCCCTCGTGGCCTACCGGGTGATGCAGGGGCAGCCGCTCGCCCTCGCCGCCGACCCGGCCGTCCCCGCGGGCTTCACGCCCGCCGACGTGCCCGGGCTCGCGCTCGGCTTCCCGACCGCCGGGCTCGGCGGCTGGGCCGACCTCGTCGACGGCCTGGGCCTCGGCCTGCCCGGCGCCGTCCCGCTGATCGCGGTGGCG
>NZ_QWGT01000443.1 GCF_003576405.1 Clavibacter lycopersici | reverse complement strand
CGGCGGCCCGCGCCGCACCGGGGGCACCCGCCGCCCCGACGACCGCGGCGCCCGTCCCGCCGAGCGCCGCGAGGCGGTCGGCGGCCCCGCCACCGTGAGCCCCGCCCGCCGCGTCGCCTACGAGGTGATCAGCGCCGTCCGCGAGTCGGACGCGTACGCGAACCTGCTGCTGCCCGTCAAGATCCGCCGCGCCGCCCTCAGCGCGCAGGACGCCGCCCTCGCCACCGAGCTGACCTACGGCACGCTCCGCATGTCCGGGTACTACGACCGCGTGATCGAGCTGGCCGCCGGGCGTCCCGTCACGGCGATCGACGCGCCGATCCTCGACGTGCTCCGCCTCTCGGTGCACCAGCTCCTCAGCATGCGCGTCGCCACGCATGCGGCCGTCAACGAGGGCGTCGACATGGCCCGCGCGGTCGGATCCCGGTCCGCGACGGGCTTCGTCAACGGCGTGCTCCGCACCATCACGCGCACCGAGCCCGACGGGTGGCGGCAGCGCGTCCTCGACAGCGCCGCGAGCGACGACGAGCGCCTCGCCCTCGAGCACTCGCACCCGCTCTGGGTGCTGCGCGCCCTCCGCCAGGCGCTCGCCCGCGAGGGCCGCGCCGACGAGCTCGAGGACCTGCTGCGCGCCGACAACGCCGCGCCCGCCGTCAGCCTCGTCGCGCTCCCGGGCCTCGCCACCGTCGCGGAGACCGGCGAGCAGCCCGCCGCGTTCTCGCCCGTCGGCGCATACCTCGAGGGCGGTGACCCGATGGACGCGCCCGGCGTCGCGGAGGGCCGCGTCCGCGTGCAGGACGAGGGATCCCAGCTCGCCGCCCTCGCGCTCAGCCGCGCCCGGCCCGTCACCCCCGGCGAGCGCTGGCTCGACCTCTGCGCAGGCCCCGGCGGCAAGGCCGCGCTGCTCGCCGCCGAGGCCGGACGCTCCGGCGCCCTCCTCA
>NZ_QWGT01000442.1 GCF_003576405.1 Clavibacter lycopersici | reverse complement strand
GTGCGGGTGCGGATCAGCCGCCGATCGCGGCCAGGTCGCGGGCGTCCGCGGATGCGCGCCGCCGGCCGACGGCCAGGTCGGCGCCCGCGGCGACGAGCGCCGAGAGCGCGAGCGTGGCGATCCAGATGACGCCCTGGTCCCAGCGGAGGCCGGCCCACGTGAGCGCGACCCACGCGACCATGGCCGCGATCGTGCCGACGGCCGGGACCAGCAGCGCGCCGTGCGTGCCGCGGTGGGGGAGCGCGTAGCGCGCGACGAGGCCGATGAGGGCGCCGAAGATCGCGACGAACAGGAGCTCCACGGGCGTCGGGCTAGCGGACGAAGCCGATGCGCGGGGCGTCGGCGCTGCCGAGCTCCACGTAGGCGAGGTGGGCGGTGACGGCGAGGTGGGTCGCGCCCTTCTCGTCGGTGAAGGAGATGAAGGGCGCGGCGTCGCGGACGGCCGCGGTGACGGTCTCCTGGACCTCCTCGGGCGTCTGCTTGGTGCTGAAGGAGAGCTCGCGGGCGGTGTTGACGAGGCCGATACGGATTTCCACGGGAGGTGCCTTTCGATGCGTCGGATGCGACGGTGCTCCCTCAGGCTAGGGCACCCGCGCGCGCGGCCCTGCGGCGTTCACTGAGGGCGGACGGGCGGGCGCGCGTGGGGCGCCGATCCGCGGATCCGCCGCCGTCGGGGGCCGCAGGTAGCGTGGGCGCGTGACCATCAGGGGATTCCGCCAGCCGCCAGCCTCCGCCGCCGACGGCCCGGCCCCCGCGGTGGAGCTGGACCCCTCGCAGCGCGCCGTCGTGGAGCTGCCCGTCGGGGTGAGCGCCGCGGTCATCGGCGCGCCCGGCTCGGGGCGCACCACGACGCTGCGCGAGCTCGTCGCCGAGCGCATCCTCGTCCAGGGGCTCGACCCCGCCGAGGTGCTGGTGCTCGCGCCGTCGCGCGCCGCGGCCACG
>NZ_QWGT01000441.1 GCF_003576405.1 Clavibacter lycopersici | reverse complement strand
CGGCCAGCACGTCGTCGGCGAGGAGCGGCCCGCCGTCGTGCAGCACGATCTTCACCGCGCGGGATCCGCCCGCCCGCGCCGCCGCGACGGCCGGCCCCGCATCCTCCGCGCGCGCCACCTCGCGCACCGCCCCGGCGGGCGCCCACGCGCGATCCGAGGGGTAACCGCCCAGGGCGGTGTGGAACGGACCCGCGTACCGCACGTCCACCCCCACAGGCGGCCGGGCCGCGATGCGGGCGATCTCCACGGGATCCCACCCGAGGTCGACCACCGCCGTGACGGCCGATCCGCCGAGCGCCGCGTGGTCGACGAGCCCGAGGTGCACGTGACGGTCGACCACGCCGTCGCTGACGGACACGTCGAGCCGCCCCAGCACGTCGTCGGCGGGGTCGGCGAGCGCCACGCGACCGCCGGCGATCCGCACGGCGACCTCCCGGTGGATCCGGTCGAGCCGCATCTCCCGCACACGCCAGACGCCGCCGGGCACTGTGCGCCGGGCGGCAGCGGCCTCGTGATCCATGCGCCTCCCCGCGTCCCGCCGAACCTAGCGCGCCGACGAGCTCACGTCCGCCCGTCCTGCGGCGTCGGTCGCAGCGACCGTCCGGCTGGTACGCCCGGCGGCATGTGCAGGGGTCGCGCCGCCGGATCCCCGCGCCACGTAGCCTCGTGCCCCTCCCGTCCGAGCCGCACCCGAGGTCCCATGCCGCACGCACCGCACCCGCGCACGCCGAGGGGAGCCCGCGCGTGCTGAGCAGCCCCGACCGCGACGACGACCTCCTGCAGGAGCGGCTCCGCGCGCTGCACGACGTGTGGCCAGGCGATCCCGCCGACGACGACCCGCTGCGCCGGATCCGACGCGCGACGCGGTCCGCGGGCCCCGACCCGGCAGCCGCCCCGCGCCCGCCCGGCGCCGTCCGTCGAGCGTGGCGCGCGATCCTCCGCCGCCTGGGCGCC
>NZ_QWGT01000440.1 GCF_003576405.1 Clavibacter lycopersici | reverse complement strand
GGCGCGGCGGCGGTCGCGGGCGCGCTCGCGGCGGGGCCGCGCGGGACGGTCGAAGGGCGACGCGTCGTCGTCGTCCGGCGCCCAGGGGGTGCGGCGATCCGTCATCGCGGACCCGTGGCGCGGGGCCGGGGTCCGAGGGGGGCGCGCACGGGATCCACCCTAACCGCGCTGAGAAGCGTCCTCAGCAGGCGCGGCGGCGGGTCAGCGGAGGCTCGCCGGTGCCGACGGGCAGCGGGACTCCAGCACGCCGTCGGACGCGCTCGCCGTCGGTTGCCACGGGACTCCCGCCCGGGAGCCCGCGATGAACGCGTCGAGGTCGGGCACCTCGCCGTCGTACGGCGCACCCGCCGAGGCGTAGCAGGGGATGAGGAAGTCGACGAAGTAGTCGTGCAGCCAGCCGAGCGCCGCGTCCGTCAGGGGGCCGGCCGGTCGCGTCGGGAAGCGCACCGCGCAGGCGTAGTCGACGGCGACGTCGGCGGAGTGCATGCCCAGGCGCGTGTCCTCGCCCGTCCCGATGACCTGGACGCGGACCCCCGACTCGGTCAGGCACGCGGCCTGCTGCCGGACCCATTCCTCGCCCTCGAGCACGCGCTCGACCGGCAGGTCCGGGCGCACGGCGTCGGGCCGCTGGAGGAGCACCATGCCCCACAGCGCGTCGGCGCTCTCGCGCAGGGACGCCGCGACCTCCGCATCCGTGAGCTCCTCGTGCATGCGCGCCGGCGGGTCCGCCGTGAAGGCGGGCACGGGCATGCCGATGCGCGGATCCCGCGTGCTCGGCGGGCCGGGCGTCGAGGTCGGCTCCCGGGATCGCCAGCTGTCGTCGTCGGTGAGGAGGCCGGACGCGGATGCGGTGCCGAGCCCGGCCACGAGCAGCGCACCCGCGACGACCGCGGCGACCGGGCCCAGGCGGAGGAGACGGCGGGGCGGCGGCACGAGCGGGTCCCGGGTGCGGGCGGGCGTCT
>NZ_QWGT01000439.1 GCF_003576405.1 Clavibacter lycopersici | reverse complement strand
AGGCCGGGCAGGTCGGCGAGGCCGGGCACGGGCGCGGTGCCCGCGTCGCCGCCCTCGCCGTCGGGCGCCTGGCGGAGGATCCCGACGATGGAGCGGAGCGCGTCGAGGGTCTCGCGGCCCTGGAGGCGGATCCCGCGGAGCGAGTCCTTGGCGCGCTCGGGATCGAGGTCCACCAGGCGCTCGGCGGCACCCGCCTGCACGACGAGCGCGGTGAGGTGGTGCGCGGCCACGTCGTGCAGCTCGCGCGCCATGCGGGTGCGCTCGGCGGCGACCGCGGCCCGGCTCAGCGTGGCCTGGTGCTCCAGGCTCTCGGCCGCCCGGGCGAGCACGTCGCCGTCGTGGCGGCGGCGGAGCGCGACCCAGGAGCCGACCGCGGCGCTCGCGGCGGCGATGAGCAGGCCGCTCGCGAGGATCGACGCGGCCGCGATGACCGCGTCGAGGCTGAGCCGCGCGTCGACGGTGCCGGGCACGAGCATCGCCCGCACCTGGCCGGTGGCGGCCAGGATCGCGCCGACGGCCTCGATCCCGATGGCCGCCGCCACGACGCGCACCGCGGACGCCGGCGGGAGCAGGGCCCCGACCGTGTACGCCGCCACGACGGGCGCCGCGGCCCAGAACCCGAAGTGGGGCGGGATCACCGCGACGAGCGCCGCCTGGAGGAGCGACACCGCGAGCAGGGTCGAGCGCGGGTGCCGGCGGCGGAACGCGAGGGGTGCGCACTGCGCGACGGCGAGGATCGCGATGACCGCCCCCTGCGCCGGCGACATGCTGCGCGCGGTGCCGTCCGCCCAGACGAGCGCGGCGAGCACCCCGAGGAGCAGCACCGTGAGGACGGCCCAGGCCACCGCGGCCGCCGCGTCGCGCCCGGCCGCCGTGCGGATCCCGATGCGGGCGAGCCCGGTGCGGATCCGGTCGGCGAGCACGCCCCGCGGTCGGGCGACGCCGAGCGCGGCCGCGTCGACGGC
>NZ_QWGT01000438.1 GCF_003576405.1 Clavibacter lycopersici | reverse complement strand
TGGCGCGGGCGGACGCGCAGGCGCCGAGCCCGCTCCCCTTCGCCCCGCGCGTCGTCACGCGCACGTCGCGCGCCGTGGCGGCGGTCGGCGACGAGATCGCGGATTCCCTCCGGGTGTCCGCCGATCCCGCGGCACCGGCTGACCACGGGATGCCGGCGACCGCAGACGGCTGGGGGCTGATCCGCCGCGAGGACGGCAGCCTGGCGCCCGTGCCGGTCACCGTCCGCAGCCGGCTCCTCGGTCCCTTCCCCGAGCAGGTCGGGCCCGAGCGCGACGAGGTCCCCGCCGATGCTCCCCAGGTCTGCGAGGTGGTGACGCGCATCGACCGCGGCCCGGGCGACTACGCCACTCCCGCCTGCCGCCTTCCCGCCGGGGGCTTCTACACCTGGGCCGAGTCCATCTCCCCGGATGACACCGCCGTCGCGGCCGGACGAGCGCGGGTGCTGCCCTGGCGTTCGACCTTCGGCGCCGCCACCGAGACGACGCAGGTCCCGCAGCCGCCGCGGATCACGACGGCCGTCGGCTCCGCGGAGATCACGACGGGCGGCTGCCAGACCGACACCCTGCGCGCGACGTCGTTCGTCGGGGTCGGCGCCGTCCCCGTGCACGTCCGCCTCGCGGGTCCCTTCCCGACCGCGCCCGCGGACGGGGAGCCGGTGGTCGTACCCGGGGACGGGGACACGAGCGCCCCCGCGGCCGATGTCCTCCTCACCGGAGACGGCGACGTGACGACGCCCTGCATGCGCGTCACCACGCCCGGCTGGTACGTCGCCGTCCTCGACAGCCCGGGCCGTCCCGCCGGAGACGCGGATGGGGCAGCCATCCCGGCGTTCTCCGACCACACGGCGCACGCGAGCGAGACGTTCCACGCGGGGCCGCCGCCCGCCGCCGAGGTGCCCACGCCGCCCGCGACCACGCACGCGCAGCTGGCCATGACGGGCGGGGCGGCGGGGGTCGACGTGCCGGGCTCCGGG
>NZ_QWGT01000437.1 GCF_003576405.1 Clavibacter lycopersici | reverse complement strand
CGCCGCGGCGATCCGCGCCCGGTGCCGCCGCTCGATCGCCTGCCCCGCGTACGACGCCGCGACGATGAGCGCCGCGCCGCCCGCGCCGATCGGCCCGATCGCCTCCCCGGCCAGCACCACGCCCACCAGCAGCGCCCACACGGGCTCGGTGCCCATGAGGATGCTCGCGCGTGACGCCGAGGTCCGACGCACCGCCCAGAGCTGCACCGCGAACGCGAACAGCGAGCACAGCACCCCGAGGAAGAGGACGCCGGCCCAGCCCCGGGCGTCGAGCGCCGCGGCCGCCGCGGGCAGGTCGGGTCCCGCCATCGCGGAGAAGAGGGCCGCGCACACCAGCATCTGCACGAGGACCACGCCGAGGGAGCCCTCGCTCCGCCCGCGCGTGAGGTGCCCGCTCGCCGTGACGTGCACGGCCCGCACGACCGCCGCGGCGATCACCAGCCCGTCGCCCGGCGTCGGCGCGCGCAGCCCGCCCTCGGAGACGAGCAGCGCGACGCCCACGACGGCCGCGACCGCCGCGACGAAGTACGACCGCGGCAGCCACGCGCGCGACGCGGCGCCCTCGAGCACGGGCGTCATCACGAGCGCCAGGCTGATGAGGAGGCCCGCGTTGGTCGCGCTCGTCAGGTGCACGCCCCAGGTCTCCAGCCCGATGACCGCGGCCTGCGAGCAGCCGAGCGCCGCCGCGATGAGGAGGCCGCGACCCCGGGGCAGCCGCTCCCGCCGGGCGAGGCAGACCAGGCCGGTCGCGGCGACCGCGACGAGGAAGCGCAGCGCGACGGCCGCGGGCACGCCCGTCTCGGCCGCGAGGTCCTTGGCCGCGAGGAAGCTCGCGCCCCAGACCGCGGCGACGGCCAGGAGCAGCAGGTCGACCACGGGCTCGGGACGGATGCGGGATGCCATGCCCCCACTGTCCGGCAGCCGACCCGGAAGATCGACGGGCATCGTCTTCATCGATGCGTTAGCCGACGCTGATGCGTTAG
>NZ_QWGT01000436.1 GCF_003576405.1 Clavibacter lycopersici | reverse complement strand
CCGTCCGAGCAGACCAGCAGCCGCAGCCGCGCGGTCACGGGGAGCAGCCAGTAGTCCGCCTCGGACGCGTCGCCCACGCCCACGGCCCGCGTGATGATGTTGCCGTCCGGGTGCCGGTCGGCCTGCGCGCGCGTGATGCGGCCGGCGTCCACCATCTCCTGCACGACGGAGTGGTCGACCGTGACCTGCTCCAGCACGTCGCCGCGCAGCTGGTACACCCGCGAGTCGCCGACGTTGAACACGGCCCAGTACGGGCGGTCGGACACCAGCGTGAGGCAAGCGCCCGTGACGGTCGTGCCGGCGTGCAGCTCGAGGTCGCCGGTCTCCTCGCGGATGTCGCCGACGGCCAGGTCGAGCGCCGGCTCCACGCCCTCGGGATCCGCGAACCCGGACTCCGCGCGCTCCTGCTCCTCGGCGAGGCGGCGGATGACAGCGTCGCTCGCCACGTCGCCGGCCGCGTGCCCGCCCATCCCGTCCGCGACGGCGAAGTACGGCACGGCCGCGAGCACGCTGTCCTCGTTGTGGTCGCGGCGGAGGCCGCGGTCGGTCATCGACGCCCAGCCCAGCACGAGCGTGCGCCCGTCGGGCAGGACGAGGGAGGTCTCCGGGACGTCGGGTCCGATGGCGGTCATCGGGCGGACAGGATCTCGAGGACGACGCCGTCGCCGATGTCGATGCGCGTGCCGGGCACGACCACGAGCGACTCCCCCGGGCGCAGCGCGAGGCGCTCGGCGCCGGGGGCCAGCACGACGGTGCCGTTGGTGGAGTCGAGGTCGGTCACGACGACGACGCCGGAGTCCTGCCGCAGCGCGAGGTGCGTGCCCGATATCTCTCCGAGCGGCGACGGCACGGTCACCAGTCGCGGCGCGGCACCGCGGATCACGCGCGGGGGCCGCGGACGGCGGCCGACGATGACGGGCGCGTCGAGCGGTATCCGGTCGGCATCGGCCGCCTCGAGGTGCGGCGCCCCGTCGCGCACGACGCGGACGGCGTGCACG
>NZ_QWGT01000435.1 GCF_003576405.1 Clavibacter lycopersici | reverse complement strand
CGCGTCGGCCGATGACCCGCCACGACGCGCTCGTCATCGGCGGCGGGCCCGTCGGGATCCACCTGGCCGCGCTCCTCGCGCAGGCCGGCCTCGACGTGCGCGTGTGGGAGGCGCGGCCGACGCCCGCCCTGCTGTCGCGCGCCATCGGGATCCACGCGCCCTCGCTCGACGCGTTCGACCGGCTGGGCGTCGCGGACGAGATGGTCGCCGAGGCCGTCCTCGTGCGCCGCGGCATCGCGATGGGGCCGGGCCGCGTGCTCGGGCGCGTCTCGTTCGACGGGGTCTCGACCACGCACCCCTACGTCGCGGCGCTGCCGCAGTGGCGCACCGAGGCGATCCTCGTCACGCGCCTGGCGGGCCTCGCGCCCGACGCCCTCCATCGCGGCGTGACGCTGGTCGGCCTCGACGCGGATCCCGCCGGGACGCCAGGCGGCGTGGTGCGCGCGACCGGTCGGGATGCCGACGGCCGGCCGGTCGAAGCGACCGCGTCCCTCGTGATCGGCGCGGACGGCACGCGCGGCGTCACGCGCGGTCTCCTCGGGATCGACGTCGACGAGCGCCCGCTGCCCGACCGCTTCCTCATGGGCGACGCGCCCGACCGCACCGACGGCGGCGGCGACGCCGTGATCACGCTGCACCCGGACGGCGTCGTCGAGTCGTTCCCGCTGCCCGGCGGCATGCGGCGCTTCGTCGTGGGGCTGCGCCCGGGGGAGCGCGACGGGGATCCGGCGACCGTGCTCGCGCGCGTCGTGGGGGAGCGCACCGGGCACGTCGTGTCCGCCGCGGAGCTGGATCCGGTGAGCGGCTTCGGCGTGCGCCGCCGCCTCGCGCGCCGCATGGTGTCCGGGCGCGCGGTGCTGATCGGCGATGCCGCCCACGAGATCAGTCCCATCGGCGGGCAGGGCATGAACCTCGGCTGGCTCGACGCGGACGCCCTCGCGCCGATCCTCGTCGACGCGGTCCGCGCGCGCCGCGGCGTGCCGGACCCGACGCGCCTCGCCCGCTG
>NZ_QWGT01000434.1 GCF_003576405.1 Clavibacter lycopersici | reverse complement strand
CCCGCCGCCGGTGCCGCCGCCGGTGCCGCCGCCGGTGCCGCCTCCGCCTGCCCCGCCGCCCGAGCCGCCGGGCGCGTCCTCGACGGTGACGGTGACGGTGCTGCTGTAGGGCGACTCGTTGGTGCCGCAGATGGCGAGGTACTTGACGGTGAACGTGCCGGGGGTCGTGCCCGCCTTGATCTCACCGGAGGTGGTCTGGGCGTTGGTGGGGTTCGTGCTGCCGCTCCAGGTGCCGGTGGCGCCGTTCGAGACCGAGTCCGCCTGGACCTGGTACCCGTTGAGCGTCTGACCCGCGGGGCAGGAGTAGGCGGGCCAGGAGATGTCCACGGACTGGCCGGCGCGGACCGTCGTCGGGGTGATGGTGGGCGTTCCGGGCGCCGCGGTGGGCAGGGTGGGCGCGCCGTATGCCGTGATCTGGATGGTGGCGCCCTTCGCGACGCTGCCGGTGGGGGTGATCGCGGTGACGCGGCCCTCCTCCTCGCCGGACGGCGCGGCGCTGCCGGTGATGACGGTGACCTTGAGGCCGAGCGCGGTGAGCTCGTCCGTGACCGTCTTCTGGTCACGGCCGAGGTAGTCGTCGCGGTTGACCTCGACGGTGCTCGCGGTCGGCGTGGCGCTCGGGGTCGGTGACGCCGACGGGCTCGGGGACGGGGAGGCGCTGGTCTCGGTGGCCGCGGGGGTCGGGGCGTCGGCGTCCCGGCTCCCGAAGTACGCGAGGAGGCCGGCGACGATGGCCGCGACCACGAGGATCGCGACGACCACGAAGATCCAGATGGCGCGCTTGCGGGCACGCGGTTCCTCGGGCTCCTCGTCGTCGTCCTCGAGGAGGAAGGGATCCGCCGCGCCGGCGCGCGGCGCGGAGGAGGCGAGGACCGTGGTCGCGCCCGTGTCGGCGGCGCGGCGGCCGGACGGCATGAGCTGCGTGGCCTGCGTGGGCGTGCCGGGATCCGCCAGCGCGGCGGCGCCGGCGACGGCCGCGACCGCGATGGTGGCGGTGGCGACGTCGCCC
>NZ_QWGT01000433.1 GCF_003576405.1 Clavibacter lycopersici | reverse complement strand
GCATCCCCCCGGGCCATCCACCCCAGACTCGAGGAGGCGCCGTGACCGATGGCGGGCAGCAGGCGGACGACCGGCCGAAGGCGGACGAGAAGCCCACGGCGACCCTGACGTACCCCGGCGGCCGGGTGGAGTTCCCCATCCTCCCCGCGGTCGAGGGCGCGTCCAGCATCGACATCTCGGCGCTCACGAAGAAGACGGGCCTCACGACGCTCGACAACGGCTTCGTCAACACCGCGTCGACCCGCTCGGCCATCACCTACATCGACGGCGAGCAGGGGATCCTGCGCTACCGCGGCTACCCGATCGAGCAGCTCGCTCGCCAGTCGAGCTACCTCGAGGTGGCCTGGCTCCTCATCCACGGCGAGCTGCCCACGAGCGACGAGCTCGCGGGGTTCGAGGACGACATCCGCCGCCACACGCTCCTGCACGAGGACTTCAAGGGCCTCTTCCGCGCGCTGCCGACCAACGCGCACCCCATGTCGGTGCTGTCGAGCGCGGTCTCCGCCCTCTCCACCTACTACGAGGACTCGCTCAGCGTCCACGACCCCGAGCAGGTCGAGATCTCGACGCTGCGCCTGCTGGCGAAGCTGCCGGTCATCGCGGCGTACGCCCACAAGAAGAGCCTCGGCCAGGCATTCCTCTACCCGGACAACTCGCTGTCCTTCGTCGACAACTTCCTCCGCCTGAACTTCGGCAACAACGCGGAACGCTACGAGGTCGATCCCGTCGTCAGCCGCGCGCTCGAGCGCCTGCTGATCCTGCACGAGGACCACGAGCAGAACGCGTCGACGTCGACCGTGCGGCTCGTCGGATCCACCGAGGCGAACATGTTCTCCTCCGTCTCGGCCGGCATCGGCGCGCTCTTCGGCCCGCTGCACGGCGGCGCGAACGAGGCGGTGCTCGCCATGCTCGGCCGCATCCGCGACTCCGGCGAGAGCGTCGACCGCTACGTGGAGCGCGTGAAGAACAAGGAGGACGGCGTCCGCCTCATGGGCTTCGGGCACCGCGTCTACA
>NZ_QWGT01000432.1 GCF_003576405.1 Clavibacter lycopersici | reverse complement strand
CGGATCCGACGACGACGCGCCCCGCCGCGCACGCGCCGGACGCGACGGGGACGACCGCGCCCGCGACCGCGCCGACGCCCGCGAGGAGGATCCCGCCGGCCCCGAATGGCTGCCCCGCTGGGTGCGCCGGATCGACCGCCGCGTCCTCGTCACCACGCTCGTCTCCATGCTCGTCGCCGCGGTCGTCGGCGGCAGCATCGCCGCCCTCGGGCTCGGTCTGATCTTCGTCACCGACGCGTGCGACGTGGACGCCTACGTGTGCGACGACTCCCTCTTCACGATCGGCTACGTGCTCTCGGTCGCGGGCCCGCTGATGCTCACGGGGATCGCCGTCATCGTGGCGCTCGTCGGCATGATCCGCGGGCGCACCCGGCCGTGGCTGGTGCTCCTGATCGGGGTGGGCGCGTCGCTCGCGGCGTACGTCCTCGGCGCGGTGCTCGTGCTCGTCGCCGTGCCCGGGTCCTCCCCCATCACGTGATCCCGCGCGTCCGCCCGGCACCCCGGCGCGCCGGGAGCGGGGCGGCACCGGTCCGCTAGCGTGGGAGGTCGGGCGCGCGTGACGCGGATCCGGGGGACGGTCGCGCATGCGGCATGCGAGGGGGCGGTAGTGGACAGCGGACGTGTGGCTCTGGTCATCGAGGACGACGGCGACATCCGCCAGCTGCTCGAGGTGGTCCTGCGCCAGGGCGGCTTCGAGGTCCATTCCGCCGGCACCGCGACCGACGGCGTGCGGCTCGCCGGCGAGGTCGCCCCCGACGTCATCACGCTCGACGTGGGCCTGCCCGACTTCGACGGCTTCGAGGCCGCGCGCCGCATCCGCCTCGTGAGCGATGCCTACATCGTCATGCTCACTGCGCAGGGCGAGGAGGTCGACACCCTGCTCGGGCTCGAGGCCGGCGCCGACGACTACATCGTCAAGCCGTTCCGCCCCCGGGAGCTCCGCGCCCGCATCTCCGCGATGATGCGGCGCCCGCGCGGCGGCGGCGACGCGACGGCGACGCCCCCGGCCGGCGTCCCGGCGGCGGA
>NZ_QWGT01000431.1 GCF_003576405.1 Clavibacter lycopersici | reverse complement strand
AGCGCCGCCCCTCCCGCCGCGCGCGCCCCCTGCTCATCCCGGGGATCGCGGTGGCCATCGCGCTCGCGGGCGCCGGCACCGCCTACGCCGTGTTCACCGACCGCGCCACGTCGCGCCTCGCGGTGGGCGCGGGTGCCGTGGAGCTCGACTGGGGTGGAGGCGGAGCGGATCAGCTCGCCGTCCCGATCGCCGGGCTGCGGCCGGGCGACGCCCAGGTGCGACTCGTGGACCTCGCGAACACCGGCACCGTCGCCGCGGCGGAGCTCGTCGTCACGCTCGGCGGCACGGCCGTGGCCGGCACGTCGGACGGCCTCCAGGTGGCGATCGACCGCTGCACCGTCGCGTGGACCGGGGCCCCCGGCACCGCGGTGTGCGCCGGCACGACGACCTCCGTGGTGGCCGACCGCCCCGCCGTCGGACGCGTCGCGCTGCCCGACTCCCCCGCCCGGGCCGTCGGAGGCCGGGACCACCTGCGTCTCACGGTGCGGCTCGCCACCTCGGCGCCGCCGAGCGCGCAGGGCGTCACCGGATCCGTGACCCTGCGGGTCGACGGCAACCAGCGCCCGGGCATGCAGCGCTGACGCTCCGCCGCCCGTCGACGGCCGGCCCGGCTCCCAAGATCACGAAAGCATCACGGGACCCATCGGCCGGGACGGGGGCGCCGAAGGACCCTGCGACTCCAACCGGCGACCACGTCGGCCGCCCTGACCGTAAGGATCCACCATGCGCAACCTCACCAAGTCCGTCTTCGGCCTCGCCACCGCGGGCTTCCTCGTCGTCGGCCTCGCGGCCTGCTCGACCCCCGCCGAGACCCCCTCGTCCTCCTCGTCCGCCGCGCCGTCCGCGTCGGCCACGACCGAGGCGAACCCCACGCCTCTCGCGGAGATCCCCACCCTGACCGGCGTCGACACGCAGGTCACCCTCGACTCCGGCTTCACCGGCGCCCTCACGACGCTGGGCCTGACCCCCGGCGTGATCGGCACCGCGACCCTCGACGGCGCCACCGGCACCCTCGCGTTCCCCATCACCGGCGGC
>NZ_QWGT01000430.1 GCF_003576405.1 Clavibacter lycopersici | reverse complement strand
CAGGTCGGGTCGCGCGACGACCTCGTCCGTGCGGCGGCGCGGACGTCGCCCGCCGCGGAGCCGGCCTGCTCCCGCGGGATCTCGACCGGCACCGTCTCCGGCACCGCCTCCGCCACGCGCTCCGCGCTCGTGCGCACGCGCCGCCACGCCTGCACCGCGAGCGGCACGGCCGTCGCCTGCTCGACGAGCGCGAGCGGCACGAGCGCGGCCAGCGCGAGCCAGGCCGGATCCAGCGCGCCGGATGCGAGGCCCGGCACGCCCTGCAGCACCGTCCAGGCGGCGACCGCGCCCGTTCCGGCGAGCACGACGCCCGTCGTGACGCCCGCGGCCGCGGCGCTCCGGAGCTCCGCGCGCCGGAGGTCGGAGGCCGCCCGGTCGATCGCGGCGAGACGAGCGTCCACCGCCCCGAACGCGGTGAGCACGTCGAGCCCGCCGACGAGGTCGAGCACGAGGTCCTGGAGCCGGGCCCGCAGCGGCGCGATCCGCGTCTCGGCGCGACCGGCGAGCGCCGTGGTCGCACCGACCCCGACGGCGAGCGAGGCCGCGAGCACGACGAGGAGCGCCACCCCCGCCTGCGGCAGCACCGCCCACACTACGGCGACGCTCGCCGCCTGCACGAGCACCGACACCGCGAGCGGCTGCACGACGCGCAGCGGGAGGTCCTGGAGCCGGTCGACGTCGCCGACGAGCCGGGTGAGGAGGTCTCCGCGACGGGTGTCGCGGAGCCCGGCGGGCGCGAACGGCAGGATCCGTTCGAACACGCCCACGCGCAGCGTCGCGAGCGCGCGGAAGGCCGCGTCGTGGCTGGTGATGCGCTCGACGTAGCGGAACGCGGCGCGGCCGAGCGCGAACGCGCGGACCCCCACGATCGCCATGCCGAGGAAGAGGATGGGCGGCTGCTCGGACGCGCGCGTGATGAGCCACGCCGAGGTCGCGAGGAGCGCCACCGCGCCGATCGCGCTCGTGAGCCCGGCGAGGAGGCCGGGCACGGCGCGGCGCGCGGGCGGCTGCGCCAGCCGGAGGACGTCGTCGCGGTT
>NZ_QWGT01000429.1 GCF_003576405.1 Clavibacter lycopersici | reverse complement strand
TCGCCGCACCCGACGCACGAGGGCCCGCCGCGACGATCGCGGCGGGCCCTCGTGCGGTGCGGACGGGTCAGGCGGGCAGGTCGGTGGGCGCGTCGCCCGCGCCCGCAGCGGTGTCCGCGGCGTCCTCGTCGGATCCGAGCGAGTCGCCGCCGCTGGAGAGGCCGCCGTCGCCGGGTGCCTCGTCGTCGTCGACGTGCTGGATGCTCTCGCCGTCGGGCACGGTGCCGCCGACGCTCGCGTCGGTGTCGCCCTCGCCGGGCATGTCCTGCGAGACGCCGGGGGCGCCCTGGACGGTGGACAGGGGATCGATGTCGGAGTCGCTCATCCATCGACCGTACGCCGGAGCCCCGCGCGCGTCAGGGCGGGCGGGGCTCCGGTCGTGCGGTGGTCGACGGTCAGTCGATGCGCTTCAGGCTGTCGAGGCGGCCGAGCAGGTCGCGGTCCTGCGCGTCGAGGTCGCCCTCGGCGGCGACCACGCGGATGGCGGCCTCGAAGTCGAGGTCCTGGTCGTCGGCGACGCCCGCGACGTCGGCCACGACCCAGAGGAAGCTCACGAGCTCCGGGAGGATCTCGGACAGCACGGCGTCCGGGAAGATCGCGGCCGCCTGGCGGAACATGCGGTCGGTGGCCGGGCCGCCGAACGCGTGGTCGAGGTCGGCGACGATGCCGTCGTCCTCGTCGAGGTCGGTGGAGATCCAGTTGGCGACGTGCTCGCCGTCGAGGTGGATCGCGGAGATGAAGAGGGGCTCGCCGCCCGACTCGCTCTCGACGATCTCGGTGATCGTGTAGCCGGCGACACCGGGAGGCGTGAGAATCGAGTCGTCATCCATGCCGCCCATGCTATCCGGGGCGGAGCGTCTGGGGAGGCCGGGATCCCGCGTCACCAGGGCGATCCGCGACCGATCCCGCGGGTAGCCTCGACGGATGACCCCCGCCGCCGACCTCGCGCCCTCCGCGGCGACGGCGCCGGCGACCGACGGTGAGGCGCGCGACCTTCCCGCGGTGCTGGATCCCGCCGCCTGGCGCGCCCGCGCCGCCCA
>NZ_QWGT01000428.1 GCF_003576405.1 Clavibacter lycopersici | reverse complement strand
TGCCGTGTACCCCGGCCGGCTGCGCGTGTCCCCCATAGCGCCCCTGCCAGGAGGGCCCGCTCCCTCCTAGGCTGGGGCGGTCGTCCCGCCCGCACCCGCGGGCGCCGCCCGTCCGCGACGCGGCGAGCGCGGGACGACGGCGGACGCGAGGACGGCCTCGGACGACGACCGGAGGCGACGGTGCAGCACGACGGCGACGCGCCCCACGACGGCCCGAGCACGCTCATCCGCCCCCGCCCCGCCCTCCTGCGGCAGCTCGTCCTCGCGACGCTCGCGCTCGTCGTGCCGCTGGGAGCGGCGCTCCTGGTGCTCGCCATCCCCACGGGGAACGCGGCGGCCGTGATCCTCGGCGTCGGCGTGGTCGCGCTGCTCGGCGCCGTCCTCGCCCGCCTCTACCTCACCTCCTATGTGCGCATCTCGCACGGGACGGGCGACGTCGAGACCCGGTTCCTGGGGCGCCGCACGCGCATCCGCCGCAGCGCCATGCACGACCTCCTGGTGGTGCACGTCTACCAGGGCCTCACGCTCGACACCCAGCCGCGGCTGTTCGTCCTCGGCGCCGACGGCCGCCTGCTCCTCCGCCTCAGCGGCCACGTGTACGACCTGTGGACCATGCGCTCGATGGCGGTCGGCCTCGACCTGCCGCTGACCGAGCAGGCGAAGGTGCTCACGATGGCGGAGCTGCGCGGGGCCCGGCGCGGGATCCTGCCCTGGTACGAGCGCTCGCGCCTCGCGCTGGCCGGCGCGCTCGTCCTCCTGGGCGTCGGGGTGATCGGCGCGGTCGTCGGCATCATGGTGCTCACGGGCGTGCCCGTGTCGATCCGGCTGTGACGGACGCGATGCCCGCTGAGCTGCGGGCCCACCTCGCGGACTGGCGGCTGGATCCCGACGGCCCGGTCCTCCGCACCGCGAGCAGCGTGATCGCCCCGGTCCGCCGCGACGGCGCGCGCCTCGTGCTCAAGGTGCCGCTCGTGGAGGAGGAGCGGCGCGGCGGCCGGCTGATGGCCGCGTGGGCCGGTCGCGGCGCCGCGCCCGTGCTCGCGTCCGACGCCGACGGCAC
>NZ_QWGT01000427.1 GCF_003576405.1 Clavibacter lycopersici | reverse complement strand
CCCGGCCCGCACTCGCCTACCTCATGCCCGACTTCCACAACCCGACGGGCCGCACGATGCCCGAGGACCAGCGGGCGCGGATCGTGGCGCTCGCCGAGGCGCACGGCGTGACGGTGGTCGCCGACGAGACGACGGCCGAGCTCGACATCGACCGGCCGGGGGTGCATCCGCCGCTGGCCGTGCACGGGTCGCCGGGCGCGGTCGTGCTGGTGGGGTCGGTGGGGAAGACGGTGTGGGGCGGGCTGCGGGTCGGGTGGATCCGCGCGGGCCGGCCGCTGCTCCGCGAGCTGGCCCGGGCGCGCTCGGCCCGCGACCTCGGCACGCCCGTGCTCGAGCAGCTCGTGGTGGCCGAGGTGCTGGGCGGGATGGACGGGCTCCTCGCCGAGCGCGGCGCCCGCCTCCGCGAGACGCGCGACCACGTCGAGGCCGAGCTCGCGCGGCGCTTCCCCGGGTGGGAGGTGCCGCACGTCGACGGCGGACTGGCGGTGTGGGTCGGGATCGGCGCGCCCGTGAGCACGGAGCTCGCGCTCGCCGCCCGGTCGCGCGGGCTCGCCATCTCGGGCGGGAGCCGCTTCGGGCACGACGGCGCGTTCGAGCGGTTCCTGCGGATCCCCATCACGGCGCCGCCCGCGGCCACCGACCGCGCGCTCGACATCCTCGAGGAGGCCTGGCGCGGCGTCGCGCCCGACGCCGGCCGGTCCGACGCGGGCCGGGAGCACGACGTCGTGGACCGGTCGGTCCTGGTCTGACGAGCCGCGCCCGGCTGGGGACGCGGCCGACGGCCGGGCGGCGGATCCCGCTACCGTCCAGGGGTCCGCGCGTCCCCCGAGGAGCGTCCTCCACCACCTCCGCGTCGGCGGACGACGTCCCGTCGGGTCGCGAACCGCACGAGCCCGGAGGAACGACATGCGCATCCATCCGCCATCCACCACCCCCTCGACCCCGGCGGCTCCGGCCGCCTCACGCACCCGATCCCGACGGACGGCGGCCGCGGTCGCCGCGCTGGCGCTCGCCGGCGGCCTCGCCTCGGCGTCCGTCCTCGCGGCGCCCGTCGCGGCCTCGGC
>NZ_QWGT01000426.1 GCF_003576405.1 Clavibacter lycopersici | reverse complement strand
CTCCGAGCGGCCCGCGGTGGTCGAGGCGCCGGGCGGCGACAGCGGCGACCTCGGCGCGGACCTCGCCGAGGGCCTCATCGCCGACGTGGACGACGGGCGCCGCGGGCTCGCGGTGGTCGCGCTGGAGCCGGCCGCAGATCCGCTCGAGGTCGCGCTCGTGCTGGAGCACGTCGTCGAGGCGCGGCATCCCGGATCCACGCCCATCGGCATCGTCGACGTGATCGCGGTCTCCTCCGTCGCCGAGATCCGGGAGCTGCTGCTCGACCCGGGCGACGCCGACGTGACGCCGTTCGACGCGGCCGAGCGGCTGGCCGGGCGGCTCGAGTGCGCGAGCGCCGTGGTGCTCGAGGACCTGGATCCGGACCGCCCGGCCCCGGACGCGCTCCGCGTCGTCGCCCTGCTCGCGCACCTCGCCCCGGACGCGCGCATCGTCGCCACGGCCGACCGCGCGTCGCTCGCGCCCGCACCCCTGCGCATCGGCCGCCAGCGCGCCCGACGGCTCGCCGCGGGCATGGGGTGGCAGCTCGCGCTCGCGGGCGAGGCCGCGCCGACGTCCGCAGGCGGGATGGGCGTGCACGTCTTCCGCGATCCGCGCCCGTTCCATCCCGGCCGGCTGCACGCGGCCGTCGCGCACGACCTCGTGCCCGGTCCGGTCGGCCGGATCGTCCGCTCGCGCGGGCTCGTGCGCCTCGCGACCCGCCCCGCGACCGTCGGCTCGTGGGCCACGGCGGGCGACGTGCTGAGCCTCGACCCGACGGCCATGCGCAGCTGGGACGCCGACTCGCCCGCCGGGCAGGAGATCGCGTTCGTGGGCGAGCACCTCGACGGCGCCCTGCTCGACCGGATCCTCGGCGCCTGCCTCCTCGACCCGGCCGAGTTGGTGGCCGGGCCCGCGGCGTGGCACGGCTACGCGGACCCGTTCCCCGCCTGGGACACCGAGCACCGGCACTGATCCGGCGGGCGTCCGTCGCCGGCGCCGGGATGCGCCGCACGCGCGAGGGAGGCCCGCCACCCTGGGGGATGGCGGGCCTCCCGCGCACGCGGCGCGCCGACGGTCGGGGTGCGGTG
>NZ_QWGT01000425.1 GCF_003576405.1 Clavibacter lycopersici | reverse complement strand
TCGAAGCCCGCCGGTCCCTACGGGGAGCGCCTGCCGGAGCCGGGCGGATCCGACGCCCCCGAGCCGACCGCGCCGCCCACCTCGACCGACCGGCCGGTGGGCGAGCAGGGCACGACCGGGGCCTGATCCCCGCGCCGCCCGCGCCCGCCCCGTGGCTAGGCGCGACCGGCCATCCAGGCCTCGACCTCGTCGGCCGTGCGGGGGATCCCCGCGGACAGGTTCTCCGCGCCGTCGCGCGTCACGAGGATGTCGTCCTCGATGCGCACCCCGATGCCGCGGAAGCGCTCCGGGACCGTGAGGTCGTCGGGCTGGAAGTAGAGGCCCGGCTCGATGGTGAAGACCATGCCGGCCTCGACGATCCCGTCGATGTACATGTCGCGACGGGCCTGCGCGCAGTCGTGCACGTCGAGCCCGAGGTGGTGGCTCGTGCCGTGCACCATGTAGCGGCGGTGGTGCTGGTTGTCGGCCTCGAGCGCCTCCTCGGCGCTGACGGGGAGCATCCCCCAGCCGGCCACGCGGTGCGCGATGACCTCCATCGCCGCCGCGTGCACCTCGCGGAAGCGGATGCCCGGGCGCACGATCGCGAGGGCCGCATCGGCCGCCTCGCGCACGGCCTCGTAGACCTCGCGCTGCACGTCGGTGAACGTGCCCGAGACGGGCAGCGTGCGCGTGATGTCGGCCGTGTAGTAGCTGTCGAGCTCGACGCCGGCGTCGATGAGGATCAGGTCGCCGGGGTTCACACGGCCGTCGTTGCGGGTCCAGTGCAGGATGCAGGCGTGCGGGCCCGATGCCGCGATGGTGTCGTAGCCGACCGCGTTGCCGTCGGCACGGGCGCGCGCGTTGAAGACGCCCTCGATGACGCGCTCGCCGCGCGCGTGCGCGACGACGGCGGGCATGTCGGCGATCACGTCGGAGAACCCGCGGCCCGTGGTGTCGACGGCCTCGCGCATCTGCTGGATCTCGTAGGCGTCCTTGACCAGGCGCAGCTCGGAGGCGTCGCGGGCGAGGAGGGCGTCGCCGTCGGCGGCATCCGCGGCCTCGGCGTCGGCGGCAGCGGCGGCGCGGGTCGCGTCGACGCGCTCGGCGA
>NZ_QWGT01000424.1 GCF_003576405.1 Clavibacter lycopersici | reverse complement strand
CTGGCGGCGGCGGGGCGCGGCGCCTGACCCGCGGCACCGCGGCCGATGCGCGTCGGGCACGATGGGAGGAGCGGCCGGGACCCGGCGCGTCAGCGCGAGGGGGACGGGATGCACGACGACCGGACGGCGCGGACGAGGCGACCCCGTGGCTGACGCGGTCGACACGGCGCTCCTCGTGCTGACCGTGGTCGGCCTGGTCGGCATGATGATCAGCTTCATCCGGATGAGCGCTTACGGGATGGTCGACAACCGCCGACCGACGCGGTCCATGCTCGTGACGGCCTTCGCGTGCGGCGCGGTCGGCTGGGGCGCGCTGCTGATCGGCCTCTTCCTGCCCTAGGGACGCGCTGCCCCGCCGCTGTCCCCTCCGCGACCTCCACCGGTTACGGCTCCCGCCGGGCTCGGCCGTCCGTGGCACGCGCCCGTAGCCTGGACGCATGGGGGGACTCACCGGGCGCGGGCGCGCATCGCACCACGTCGTCATCGGCGCAGGGCTCGCGGGGGCGGCCACCGCCTGGCAGCTCGCGAGCCGCGGGCACGAGGTCACGGTGCTGGAGCGCGACCGGCCGGCGAGCATGCTGGGCAGCTCGCACGGATCCGCCCGCATCCTCCGCTACGCCTACGACGACCCCTTCTACGTGCGCCTGATGCGCGACGCCCGCGTGCTCTGGGACCGCCTCGAGCGCACCACGGGGGCGCGGCTCGTGACCCCGACCGGATCCGTCGACTCGGGGCTCGTGCGCCGCCCCGCCGAGCTCGCGCGCGTGCTGGAGCGCGTCGGCATCGAGCACGAGCTGATGAGCGCGCGCGAGGCCGAGGCGCGCTGGCCGGAGATGGCGTTCGACTCCGATGTGCTGTTCCACCCGGCCGCGGGCGTCGTCGACGCGGAGGCGGCGGTGCGCACGATGCTCGGGCTCGCGGTCGCGCACGGCGCCGTGGTGCACGAGGGCTGGGAAGCCGTGTCCGTCGAGCGGGTCGGCGCGGGCCTCGTCGTGACCGCCGACGACGGCCGCGCGGTCGAGGGCGACAGCGTCGTGGTGGGCGCGGGCGCGTGGCTGCCCGACCTGCTCGGCGGCGCGCTGCCGCTGCCG
>NZ_QWGT01000423.1 GCF_003576405.1 Clavibacter lycopersici | reverse complement strand
AGCTGGCCGCCGCAACCCGCCCGGACGCCGGTGCCGACGGCACGGCGGGCACGACGCCCGCGGGGGGCGACGCCGTCAGTCGATGAGCCGGAGCGCCACGAGGCGCTCCAGCGCTGCCTGCCCGGCGGGCGGGCAGCGGTCCGCATCCGCGGATCCCACCAGCTCCACCTCTGCCACCTCGCCCGACGGCACCGGCTCCTGTCGGGTGCCCTCCCGCGGCTCCGCGCGGTAGACGGTCATGCTCACGAGGCGCCCCGCGTGCACGCCGTGCGCGTCAGCCAGGACGGTGAAGAGGTCCTCGATGCTGGCGGGGTCGATGTCGAGCCCCACCTCCTCGGCGGCCTCGCGCACGAGCGCCTGCCGCGCACCCTCGCCGGGCTCGATCTTGCCGCCGGGCAGGTAGAGCACGTCCTGCCCGTCGACGCGCACCATCAGCACGCGGCGGTCGCGGATGAGGGCGAGCGCGGCCACCCGCAGCGGGCGCTCGTCGGGGGTGCGGCGCCGGGCGGCATCGCCGGGGCGGCCGGCGCCGAGCTCGTCCAGCTCGTCGAAGTCGTCGTCATCGTCGTCGTCGAGGACGGGGACGACCGGGCGTCCGGCGGGGTCGGGGGTCGATGTCACGCGGTCCTCCTACAGTCCGTCGAGGCTCTTGCGAGCCGCCCACTCCACGTCGAGCAGCGCCACGACCACGGTATCGGCCCACGCTCCGCGCACCCACCTGTCGTGCACGAGGAGCGCCTCCCGCCGCATGCCGAGGCGCTCGGCCAGCCCGAGCGCGGTGGCGTCCGCCGCGTCGACCCGGCACGCGACGCGGTGCACGCCCGCCTCGGCGAACGCCAGCTCGAGGATCCGGTCGGCCGCCTCCGCCGCGAGGCCCGCGCCCCGCACGTCCTCGTGCAGGACCACGCCGAGCTCCGCCTGCCGGGCGCCGGGATCGCGCAGCAGCAGGTGCACCTCGCCGACCACGCGCGCCCACCGCTGGCCCTGCGCGGGCAGCTCGATCGCGAGGGCGAGCCGGTCGCCGACGCCGGCGAGCCGCGTCCAGGCGAGGCGGTCGGCGAGCATGCGGGCGGGGTCGGCCCAGGATCCCG
>NZ_QWGT01000422.1 GCF_003576405.1 Clavibacter lycopersici | reverse complement strand
CGCCGGCGTCGAGGAGCACGGCGGCGGCGTACGGCGCGGGTCGGGACCCGCGGCCCACTGTGCGGACGAGCGGGCCGACCGCGCCCGTCACGGCGACCCACACGGCCGCGGTCGCCCGCAGCACCGCGCCGCCGAGCACGATCTCGAGGCCCGCGGCGCCGGGATCGTTGCCGACGAGGAGGTTGGCGTCGGCGAGGGCGCGCGGATCCAGGGCCCCGGACGGCGAGACGCCGATGCCGCCGTGGCCGGGACGGCCCGCGTCCTGCACGAGCATGAGCGGGCCGGTGCGGTCGACCGCGAGACCGGCCGCGGCGGGAGCGGTCGTGCGTCGGCCGCGTCGAGGTGCGCTCGCGTCGCTCACGGCGCGACCTCGCGGAAGCGCACGGCGGATCCGGGCTGCAGGAGCGCCGCCGGCTCGCGCTCCGGATCCCACAGCACCGCCCGCGTGGTGCCGATGAGCTGCCAGCCGCCCGGCGAGACGCGCGGGTAGATCCCGCTGAACTCGCCCGCGAGCGCGACGGCGCCGGCAGGGACCCGGGGCCGGGGCGACGTGCGGCGCGGCACCTCGAGTCCGGGGACGCCGGCGAGGTAGCCGAAGCCGGGCGCGAAGCCGCCGAACGCGACCGTCCAGACGCCGGAGGTGTGCCGCTCCACGACCTCGCGCTCGTCGATGCCGAGGAGCGCGGCCACGTCGGCCAGGTCCTCGCCGTCGTAGACCACGTCGATCTCGACCGGGTCGCCGCCGCGGGCGCCCGCCTCGTCCGCGGGCCGGGCGGCGAGCGCCCAGGAGCGGGCGGCGGCGAGCGGCAGCACCCGCGGATCCAGCGTGACGAGGATGCTGCGCGCGCCCGGCACGATGTCGACGACGCCGAGCGGCCGCGTGGCGTCGAGCACGGGCTGGAGGCGGAGGACCTCGTCGAGGGAGTCGAGGTCGAGCATGACGGCGGCGTCGCCGCACGGAAGGAGGCGGAGGGTCACAGGGCGCGCCGGTCGCGAGGCGGTAGCGCGCGATGCTCCGGGGCGGAGGCGGGAGCGTCGGCGTCGGGCGCGTCCGGCACCGGCCGGATCGCCACGCCCGCCGCCTCGAGCGCGTCGCGCA
>NZ_QWGT01000421.1 GCF_003576405.1 Clavibacter lycopersici | reverse complement strand
GGCGGCGATCGCGCGGCTCGGCGTCGCGATGACGGGCCTCGGCCTGCTCATCTCGCTCGAGCGCGCGACCGGCTCCTACGCCGTCGCGGGCGCGGCGACGGGCGCGTTCGCGGCGGCGGAGGCGGTGGCGGGGCCCCAGATCGCCCGGCTCGTCGACCGGTTCGGGCAGACGGCGACGCTCCCGGTCGTCGTCGGCGCGCACGCCGCGGCGCTCACCGCCGCCCTCGTCACCGCGGGCCGGGTGCCGCTCGCCGTGACGCTCGTCCTCGTCGCGACGGCGGGCGCGGCCGTGCCGCAGCCGGGCGCGCTGTCCGCCGCGCGCTGGGCCCACCTCGTCACGGCGCCCGGTGCTCTCCGCTCGGCGTTCGCGCTCGAGGCCGGCGTCAACGACGCGGTCTTCCTCTGCGGCCCCGTGCTGGTGACGCTCATCGGCACCGCGGTCGCGCCCTGGGCCGGATCCGCGACCGCCGCCACCCTGCTCGTCGCGGGATGCGTCGCCCTGGCCAGCCGCCGCGGCACGGCCCCGCCGCCGCGGAGGCGCACTCGCCCATCTGCGGGCGGTCCGGCCACGACGCTCCTCGCCCCGCGCTTCCTGGCGACGCTCGGGGTCCACGCGGGCCTCGGGTGCTTCTTCGGGGCCGTGCCGCTCCTCGTCGCGGCGAGCGCCGGCGCGGCGGGGCTCGAGCCGCTGACCGGCGTCGTCCTCGCCCTGTCGAGCGCCGCGAGCATCCTCGCCGGGCTCGCCTACGGCTCGCTGCGCCGGGCGCCGACGCCGGAGGTGGTCCAGCTCCTCGCGGCCGCGGCCCTCACCGCCGCCGTGGCCGTCGGCGCCATCTGGCCGTCGCTCCCGGGGCTGGTGGCGATGCTCGTCGTGGGCGGCACCGCCATCGCTCCGCTCCTCGCCTCCTCGTCGCAGGTCGTCGAGGCGTCGGTCGCGGCCGGGGAGCTCACGCAGGGCTTCACCTGGATCAACACGGCCTCCGCCGCGGGCATCGCCGCATCCGCCGCGCTGACGGGCGCGCTCGTCACCACGGCGGGGACGCGCACGGCGGTCGCCGCGCTCCTGGGCCTCGTGCTCGTCGCGACGGCGGCGGCCGGCATCGCC
>NZ_QWGT01000420.1 GCF_003576405.1 Clavibacter lycopersici | reverse complement strand
GCCCGGCGGCCGCGCGATGAGCGACCCCCGCGCCGAGACGCTCCTCGCCGCCGCGCCGGTGCGCCCGCCCGTCCGCGTCCTGGCCGCGCTCGGGACCGCGGGCGCCTCGCTCGTCGTCCTCGCGCTCCTGGCCGCCGCCCTCGCGCCCGGCCTCGTCGCGCCCGGCGACCCGCTCGCCATCGCCCCCGCCGAGGCATTCCGCGCGCCCGGCGCCGGCCACCTCCTCGGCACCGACGAGTCCGGCCGCGACGTGCTCACGCGCGTCGTGCACGGTGCAGGCCCCAGCCTCGTCATCGGCGTGAGCGCCACCGCGATCGGGCTCGGCCTCGGCGCGGTACTGGGTCTCGCCGCCGCGCTCCTCGGCCGCGTCGCCGACTTCGCCGTCAACCGCGTCATCGAGGTGGTCTTCGCGTTCCCCGGCCTGCTGCTCGCGCTCTTCCTCATCGTGATCCTCGGACCCGGCATCGGCAGCGCCACGCTCGCCGTCGGGATCTCGGCCGCACCCGGCTACGCGCGCATCATCCGCGGGCGGGTCATGTCGGTGCGCCGCTCCGCGTACGTGGAGGCGGCCACCGTGCTCGGCCGCCCGCCGCTCGTGGTGCTCGCGCGGCACATCCTGCCGAACACGGCCGCGCCGCTCTTCGTGCTCGGCACGCTCGGCGTGGGCCAGGCGATCGTGTGGGCGTCCTCCCTCAGCTACCTCGGGCTCGGCACGGTGCCGCCGGATCCGGAGTGGGGCGCGATGCTCGCCGCGGGCCGCACCTACATCGGCTCGGCCCCGTGGCTCACGGTCGTGCCCGGCCTCATGATCGTGCTCACGGCGACCGCGTCGACCGTGCTCGGCCGCGCGCTCGAGCGACGGGTGCGCGAGTCGTGAGCGCCGGATCCGGGCAGGACGCCCCGGCCGCCCCGCCCGCCCTGCGCGTCGACGACCTCCGCGTGTCCTTCGGCGGCGTCCCCGTGGTCCGCGGCGTCTCCCTGCGGATCGCGCCGGGCGAGTGCCTCGCGCTCGTCGGCACGTCCGGCTCCGGCAAGAGCGTGACCGCGCGCAGCCTCCTCGGCCTCGCCGGCCCGGGCGCGGACGTCCGGGCGGGCGCGCTCGAGAT
>NZ_QWGT01000419.1 GCF_003576405.1 Clavibacter lycopersici | reverse complement strand
GTCTGGGACGCGTTCGCCCGGCGGCCCGGCGCGGTGGCCGACGGCAGCGACCCGGAGCGCGGCGCCGAGCACATCGCCCGCAGCGCCGAGGACGTCGCGCTCGCGGCCGAGCTCGGCGTCGACGTCCTCTCCTTCTCCATCTCCTGGTCCCGGATCCAGCCGGAGGCGCGCGGGGGCCTCCGCCGCGAGGGCATCGCGTTCTACGACGAGCTGGTCGACGCGCTGCTGGCCGCGGGGATCCGCCCGCGCGCGGCCCTGCACGACCACGACCTGCCCGTCGAGCTGCAGGACCGCGGCGGCTGGCTGCACCGCGACACCGCCCTCCGCTTCGGCGACTGCGCGTACCTCGCCGCGGAGGCGCTCGCCGACCGCGTGCCCGACTGGGTGACGCTGCGGACGCCCGCCCTCACCACGATGGCCGGCCACGTGGCTGGCACGCACGCGCCCGGGTCCCGCCTCGGGCTCGACGCGCTCCCCACCGTGCACCACCAGCTGCTCGCGCACGGCCGCGCGGTGGAGGCGATCCGCGGCTCGCGCTCCTCGGCGCGCGTCGGCATCGTGAACGCGCACCGCGTGGTCGAGGCCGCATCCGGGGACGACGACGACCGCGCCGCCGCCGTCGTGGCGCGCGCCGTGCACCAGGACCTCTTCGCCGACGCCGTGCTCCTCGGCCGCTACCCGGACCTCGCGGGCCCGCACGCCGAGGCGTTCGAGCGGCTCGGGCGCGTGGATCCGGCCGACCTCCGCTCCATCGGCCAGCCGCTCGACCACTACGGCGTCGCCCTCGCCGACCCGATCCGCGTCGCCGCCGTGCCGCGCCTCACGGCCGGATCCACCGCGATCCCGTTCGCCGAGCTGCCCTGGACCGACCACCCCGCCTCCCTCGACGGCCACCCCGTCGCGCCCGACCTCGTGCCGGTCGTGCTGGCCGACCTCCGTGCGCGCTACGGCGACGCCCTGCCGCCGGTCGTGCTGTCCGGCCTCGACGCCGCCCACCCCGAGCAGGTCGACGACCGCGACGGCTCCCGCCGGGATCCGCGCCGCGCCCACGCGATCTCCGACCACCTCGTCGAGGCGCTCGCCGCCGTCGCGCCGGGCGGCGCCGCGG
>NZ_QWGT01000418.1 GCF_003576405.1 Clavibacter lycopersici | reverse complement strand
GTCCTCGTCGCCCGCTCGCGCGCTCGCCGGCCGGATCCGCTCGCACCACCGCCGACGCCCGCGCCGGCACGAGAGGACCCCATGTCCGACACCACCGCATCCGCCCGCCCGGCGGCAGGGGGCACCGGCGCGTCCGGTGCGCCCGCCGCCCCCGTCGTCTCCCGCCGTGCGTGGCAGGCGCTCATCGTGCTGCTCGCCGGCATGTTCATCGCGCTGCTCGACACGACCATCGTGAACGTGGCGCTGCCGACGATCCGCACGAGCCTCGACGCCTCCGAGTCGACGCTGAGCTGGATCATCTCCGGCTACGCGCTCGCGTTCGGACTCGCGCTGATCCCCGCGGGCCGCCTCGGCGACCGCTACGGGCACAAGTGGGTGTTCGTGACGGGCATCGCGCTCTTCACGCTCGCCAGCCTCGCGTGCGGCGTGGCCCAGGACGACCTCCAGCTCGTGATCGCGCGCGTGGTGCAGGGGCTCGCCGGCGGCCTGTTCGTGCCCGCGGTGACCGCCTTCATCCAGCTGCTGTTCCCGCCGCAGGCGCGCGGCAAGGCGTTCGCCATCATGGGCGCCGTCATCGGCGTCTCCTCCGCGCTCGGCCCGATCGTGGGCGGCCTGATCATCCAGGCAGCTGGGGAGGAGTCGGGCTGGCGCCTGGTCTTCTTCGTGAACCTCCCCGTCGGCCTCGCGACCGTCATCGCCGCGATCTTCCTGCTCCCCAGCCGCCAGGTGGCCGAGCAGGTCGCGGGCGACGTGCGCGCGCAGTCGGGCCAGCAGGCCGGACGCGGATCCGCACCCGCCAAGGCCCCTGCCGCCTCCGGCGTCGACCTCGTCGGCATCCTGCTCGTGAGCGCCGGCCTCGTGGCCCTGCTCGTGCCGCTCATCGACGGCCAGGACCAGGGCTGGCCGCTCTGGACCTACCTCTCGCTCGTGGGCGGCGTCGTGCTCCTCGCGCTCTTCGGCGCGTGGGAGGTCATGCAGACCCGCCGTTCGAAGAGCGTCCTCGTGCCGCCGCACCTGTTCACGCACCCCGCGTTCACCGGCGGCGTGATCCTCGCGATGGTCTACTTCGCGGCCTTCACGAGCATCTTCTTCACCATCTCGATCCTCTGGCAGTCGGGCCTCGGCAAC
>NZ_QWGT01000417.1 GCF_003576405.1 Clavibacter lycopersici | reverse complement strand
GCGTCACCCGCGCGGCCGCCATGGTCAGCGGTCGCGCGCGCCCCTGCCCCGCTGGGCGCGGCGGCGCACGGCGCGCCCGACGAGCAGGAGCAGCAGGATCCCGAGCACGGCGTACACGGCGTAGTCGAGGTAGTGCGCGTACCGGTCGATGAGCTCGTACTGGCTGCCGAGCGCCGCGCCCAGCCCGATGAGGGCTCCGTTCCAGAGGCCGCTGCCGGCGATCGTGTAGAAGCTGAACGTGCCGAGGGGCATGCCCGCCGCTCCCGCGGGCAGCGAGATGAGGCTGCGGACGCCGGGCACGAGACGACCGAAGAACACCGCAGAGCGGCCGTGGCGGTGGAACCAGGCGGCGGCGACCTCGAAGTCGTGGCGCTCCACCAGCGGGAGCCTGGCGAGCACGCGGATGGTCCGCTCCTCCCCCGCCTTCCGGCCGAGCCAGTAGAGCAGCAGCGCGCCGAGGTACGCGCCGAGCGTGCTGGCGACGATCACCAGCACCAGGTCCATGCGCCCCGTGGCGGCGACGAAGCCGGCGAGCGGCAGCACCACCTCGCTCGGGATCGGCGGGAACACGGTCTCGAGGAAGGTCATGGCGCCGACGCCGACCTCGCCGAGCGCCTCGATCACGCGGGCAGCCGCGCCGACGAGCCCGTCGAGGCCCTGGAGCGGGTCCTCCGCCGTCTGCGCGGGGCGGGCACCGGCGAGCGTGGTCGGCAGGAGGGGCGGCGGCAGGAGGACGTTCACCCGATCACGGTACCGGGCGGCTCCCGGGAGCCCCGTCGCGGCGACGCCAGGCGGATCCCCCGCTTCCGGGCGACGCCCCGCGCGATCCGCGCGCCCCCGCCCGGGGGTCGCGTAGCGTGGACGGGTGCCGTCCCCGATCCGCCTCCCCCGGTCCCTCCGCGCCCCCGTCTCCCTCCTCGCCGCCGTCGGCCTCGTCGTCGGCCTCGGCGCCTGCACCGGCGAGGACGAGGCGCCCGAGGTGCTCCGCCCGGTGACCGCCGCGCCGGACGCGCCGCTCACCGTCGTGGGCGAGGCGGACGACGCCAGCGCGTCGGTCGCCATGAGCGCGAGCCTCTTCCGCTCGGCGCCCGTCGCCGTCCTGGCGCCCGCGGGCGACCTCGCCGCGCAGGAGCTGG
>NZ_QWGT01000416.1 GCF_003576405.1 Clavibacter lycopersici | reverse complement strand
GGCGATCCCGTCGGCGGCGAGGGCCAGCAGACCGCGCCCCATGGCGGCCGGCATCGTCGCGTCGACGATGGGCGACGACGACGCGGGGCGCCGGTCGGCCGCGCCGCCGCCCGCGGCCAGCACGCGCTCCCATCCCACGTAGGACTCGACGCCGATGTCGAGCACGGTGTCGAGGACCAGCACGGCCTCGGCCTCGGCGAAGCCCATGCGCGTGAGGTCGCGGATCGCCCCGGTGAAGCGCAGGACGACCTGGTCCGGGGCCGTCTCGAGGTGGTGGATCGCGCTCGCGAGGCCGGGGTGCCGGTCGTACATGTCCCAGATCCGCTCGACGGCCTGCTCGAGGTAGGTGCGCCACGCGGTGTCGTCGGGCGCGGCGAGCACGGCGGCGGGGGAGTCGGGGACCTCGGGCCAGTCCATGCGCGCGATGGCCGTGTCGCAGGCGAGCAGGACGATGTCGTCCCGGCTGGCGACGTGCCGGTACAGCGTCGAGTGGTCGACGCCCAGGCGGTGGGCGAGCGAGGTGAGGGTGAGGGTGCTGAGGCCGACCTCGAGGGCCGCCTCCGCGATGAGCCTCCGCGAGACGCGCGCGGGCCTCCCGACCCGACCGGCTCGCCGTTCCATGGCGTCGATCCTACCGTGACGACGCCAGCGATTTGGGCCCAAAGGATCACGCGCGGGCGGCTCTCCGCGGACGCGGGACGACCCGTGGTCGCGGCTCGGTCGGACGGCTCCCGCAGGCCCCGCGGCTAGCGTGGGGGCATGCCCGACACCCCCGCACCCTTCTCCGACCTCGACGACCTCATCGCCATCCCGCGCCTCGGCGGCCTCGTGCTCTCGCCCGACGGACGCCGCGCGGTGCTCACCGTCACGACCCTCGACGCCGCGCGCACCGGCTACCGCCACGCCCTCTGGGTCGTGCCCGCCGCGGGCGGCGGCGTGCCGCAGCGCCTCACCCGCTCGGCGAAGAGCGAGGCGGGCGCGGCCTTCACCGCGGCAGGCGACCTCCTCTTCGTCTCCTCCCGGCCCGACGCCGACGACGCCGACGAGAAGGACGCGGCGCAGCTGTGGATCCTCCCGGCGGCCGGCGGCGAGGCCCGCGCGCTGACCCGTCTGGCGGGCGGCGTGGACGGCATCGCGGCCGTCGCGCGCGACGCCG
>NZ_QWGT01000415.1 GCF_003576405.1 Clavibacter lycopersici | reverse complement strand
CGAGCTCCCCGGCGGCGCGTGGGCGGGCCGCTGGGCCGTGACGCTCGCGCAGGCCGCCGTGCGCGTGCTCGCCTCCGGCCGCAGCAGCGTCCTCGTCGTGCCCGACTACCGCGACCAGGACCAGCTGGAGGCGGCCCTCGCCGCGCACGCGCCGGCCGGATCCGTGATCCGCACCGACGCGCGCCAGTCCGGCCCCGACCGGTACCGCTCCTTCCTCGCCGGCCTCGGCGACGAGCCCCGCATCGTCGTCGGCAACCGCTCGGCCGTCTACGCGCCCGCGCCGCGCCTCGGCCTCGTCGCGATGTGGGACGAGGGCGACCCGCTCCACGCCGAGCCGCTCAGCCCCTACGCCCATGCCCGCGACGTCGCGCTGCTCCGGAGCCGCCAGCAGGGCACGGCGCTCGTGCTGCTCGCGCACTCGCGCAGCACCGAGGTCGAGCGCCTCGTCGCGATCGGGTACCTGACGAGCGTCTCGCCCTCCGTGAACCGGACCCCGCGCGTGATCCCGACCACATCGCAGACGGGCGACGAGGGCTTCGCCCGGCAGGCGCGGATCCCGTCGGGCGCGTGGCGCGCGGCGAAGGACGCCGTGGAGCACGGGCCGGTCCTCATCCAGGTCGCGCGCCCCGGCTACGCCCCGCTCGTCGCGTGCCGCGCCTGCCGCCAGGCCGCGCGCTGCACCGTCTGCACGGGCCCGCTCGGCATGTCCACCGCCACGAGCACGCCCACGTGCGGCTGGTGCGGGCACCTCGCGGGCGACTGGCGCTGCGCGAACTGCGGATCCGACGAGCTGCGCCTCGTCACCATCGGCGCGGGCCGCACGGCGGAGGAGCTCGGTCGCGCGTTCCCCGGCGTGCAGGTCGTGCTGGCCGACGGCGAGCGCCACGTGCAGGAGGTCGACGCGGAGTCACGGCTGGTCGTCGCGACGCGCGGGGCCGAACCGGTGGCCGCGGGCGGCTACCGCGCGATCCTGCTGCTCGACGGCGAGCGGATGCTCGCGCGCGAGAGCCTGCGGGTGGGGGAGGACGTGCTCCGGCAGTGGTCCAACGCCGCCGCCCTCGCGGCACCGCGCGCGCCCGTGATGCTCGTGGGCGTCGGCGGGCAGGTCGCGCGCGCCCTCGCCACCTGGCAGCAGGCGCGGTACGCGCGCGAGGAGCTGC
>NZ_QWGT01000414.1 GCF_003576405.1 Clavibacter lycopersici | reverse complement strand
CAGCCGTCCGCTCACGAACCTCTCGGCATCCGCCACGTGACTCCCGTTCCGTCTCGCCCGCTGGCCGCCCGGCCGGCGCGCCCCGCCCTTGTCAGCGCCCCCCGACGAGCGTTGCCTGGGAGGAGGGCGACGGCGACGGTGTCGCGCTCGGGACGGAGGCACCATGCGGGAGCTCAAGCTGGTCGAGGCGGTCGTGAGGATCGAGGACGCGAAGGCGCTGGATCCGATCGTCGACCGGGTGAAGGGCGTCGTCACCGCGCTGCTCAAGCCGCGCGCCCTCGCCGACCTGCTGCACGGCGTGCCGTTCGGGCACCCGCTGCACCCGGTGGCCGTGCTGATCCCGACCGGTGCGTGGGTCTCCTCGGCCGTGCTCGACTTCCTGCCCGGCAACGAGAAGGCGAGCCGCGCGCTCGTCGGCGTCGGCGTGCTGAGCGCCGCGCCCTCGATCGCCTCCGGCTACGCCGACTGGTCGCAGCTGCACGAGCAGCAGATGCGCGTCGGCATCGTGCACTCGGCCGCGAACGCGCTCGCGACGGGCCTCTACGGCCTCTCGTGGATCCAGCGCGCCCGCGGCAAGCACACCAGCGGCAAGGTCCTGGGGCTCGCGGGCCTCGGCCTCGTCTCCGCCGGCGGGTTCCTCGGCGGCCACCTCGCCTATCGCCAGGCGGCGGGCGCCAACCACGCCGAGGACGTGCCGCACCGCTTCCCCGCGGGCTGGCAGGAGCTGGGCCACCTCGACGAGCTGCCCGACGGTCGGCTCGCGAAGCGCGACGTCGCGGGCCTGCCGCTCCTCGTCCGCCGCAACGGCATGACGGTGGATGCGCTGAGCAACACCTGCAGCCACCTCTCCGCGCCGCTCGACGAGGGCGAGCTCGGCCGCGACCCGAAGACGGGCGAGGAGTGCGTCACGTGCCCGTGGCACGAGAGCGTGTTCAGCCTGAAGACCGGCGCCGTGATCCACGGACCCGCCACCTCCCCGCAGCCGCGCTTCGAGACGCGCGTCACCGCGGGACTCGTGGAGGTGCGGCTGCCGAACGCGGGCTAGACCGGAGCGTCGCGGTCGACGGCGCCCCGCAGCGCCACGACCGCGAGCAGCGCGCACGCCGCGAACACGATCGCGCCCGCGACCGTCGGCAGCGCGATCCCCGCGGTCGCGAGCACG
>NZ_QWGT01000413.1 GCF_003576405.1 Clavibacter lycopersici | reverse complement strand
CGCGTAGGAGACGTCGTCGCCCGCCGTGACAGGGAGGCGCTCGGTCCTGCCGTCCACCTGCAGCGTGAGCGCCGTGCCGGAGGCGGTGAGGACGAGGCCGTCGGTCGCGGCCTCGGGCTCGGCCGGGTCGATGGTGGCCAGGAGGACGCCGTCGTCCGTCGCGGCGGCCGCCTCGACGGCGCCCGACGTGAAGGAGACGTCGAGCGCGTGCGGCGTCTGGTTCGTCAGCAGGAGGGACGTGGAGCGGATGTCCGAGGCGTCCTGGGGCCACGCCACGCGGACGTCCGCCGTGTCGACCGGGGCCAGCGCGAGGAGCCCTCCCGAGGCGATGGCCACCACCCCGAGGAGGCCGGCCAGCAGCGCGGACCCGGGCCGCCGGGTCGCGCTCCGCGGGGTCGTGGGCGAGTCGGACGCGGGCGCGGGGGAGGAGGACGGCACAGTGACCCGAGGGTACAGGATCGGCTCGCCCGGATCCCGGACGGTAGCCTGATGCGATGACCGCCCACCCCAGCGCCTCCCGTCGGGCGCTGCTGGTGATGGGGGCCACGGTCGTCACCGGCCTCGTCACCTACGTCTTCCTCGGCATCGTCTCCCGCGGCGTCGCGGCCCTCGCGCCGGACGCCGCCGCCGGGGACGCCGCGTTCGACATGTTCTCCGTGTTCTGGTCGGTCGCGCTGGTCGTCGGCTTCGGCCTCTTCCTGCCGGTCGAGCAGGAGCTCGCGCGCCTGGGGGCTCACGGACGCGATGTCCGGGCCGCCGTGCGGTCCGCCCTCGCGCTGTCCTCGGTCGTCGCGCTCGCCGGCGTCGTCGTGGTCGCCGCGGCCTCGCCGCTGCTCCTCGGCGCGGGCATGCCGGCGGGCCTCGTGGTCGCGTACGCGCTCGTCGCGCCGGTCTCCGCGTTGCAGTTCACGGCCCGCGGCGCGATGGTGGCGCGCGGCGACGTCCCCGCGTACTCCCGGGTGCTGCTCGCCGACTCCGGGCTGCGCGTCGTGCTGGCCCTCGCCGTCCTCCTGCTCCTCACCGTGACCGACCTGCCCGACGCGGTCTCCTGGTTCGCCGCGGCGCTCCTCGCGGCCATCGGGCTCGCGCACGTCCCGGTGCTGCTGCGCCTCCGCTCCCGCGCGGGGGATCCCGCAGCCGGCGCGGCGCGGGCCGACGCGGCCCCGGATCCCGCCCTC
>NZ_QWGT01000412.1 GCF_003576405.1 Clavibacter lycopersici | reverse complement strand
CGTCGCCCGGGAAGCGGCGGGGCTGTCGCCGGTCGGCTGACCGGCGGTGCCCCGCCGCGCGGAACCGCGGCGACTACCGGCGCGCGAACCGCAGCGTGGCGATCTCGAACGGCCGCATCGTGATCTCCACGCCCTCCCCGGCAGGGACGGCGTCGCGGCCGGGGAGGGTCCGCTCGAGCAGGTCGGTGCGGATCGCGTCGCCGAGGCCGGCGCCGGGATCCACCCGCACGACCGAGCGCTCGCGGCCGCCGCGCGCCTCGTAGAGACGTACCACGAGGTCTCCGGAGCGGTCCTCGGCGAGCTTCACGGCCTCGATCACGACGGCCGCGTTCGACGACGTGACGAGCGGCGCCACGCCGTGGTCGCCCGTCACCTCGCGCACCGGCAGGTTCAGCCGGTAGCCCGCGTCGGCCGCGTCGAGCACGTCGGGCGCGACCCGCACCGCGGAGCGGAGGACGTGCCGGCCCTGGTCGGCGTGCGGGTCGGGGAACACCGGCGCGCGCAGGAGCGACTGGCGCACGAGCGTCGCGCTGCCGCCGTCAGGACGGGGGATCCGCGTCACGTCGTGCCCGTAGGTCGCGTCGTTCGCGACCGCGACGCCGAAGCCCGGCTCGCCCACGTGCACCCAGCGGTGCGCGACCGTCTCGAAGCGCGCGGTCTCCCACGAGGTGTTCGCGTGCGTCACCCTCTGCACGTGCCCGAACTGCACCTCGGACGCGGCCCGGTCGGCGTGCACGTCGAGCGGGAACGCGAGCTTGAGGAGCTTCTGCCGCTCGTGCCAGTCGACGTCGGTGACCACCTGCAGCTCCGGCTCGCCGGCGGGCAGGGTCCACGTCTGGGTGACGCGCGAGGCGCCGAACACGCGCTCGACGACGAGGGCCGCGCCCTCGATCCGCACGGCCGCGACGTCCGTCAGGTCGGTGCGGTTGCGGCGGTATGCGTCGTCGATGTCCCACGCGTCCCACTGGTTCGGGGTGTCCCGGAACAGCTGGAGGAGGCCGAGCCGCTGGCCCGGCGCCACGAGGTCGCGGCCGGACGCGCGGTCGACGAGCGAGGAGACCGTGCCGTCCGCGTCGAACCGGGCGCGGACGAGGCCGTTGTCGAGGAGCCAGCCGTCGCCGTCCGCGAGGGGCGCGGGGGAGGCGGGCGCGGGATCCACGACCGCGGCCGACAGCGCGCCGACGCC
>NZ_QWGT01000411.1 GCF_003576405.1 Clavibacter lycopersici | reverse complement strand
ACGAGGAGGACGAGGCCGGCCGTCCCGAGGGCGGCCCACGGGATCCGGACGCCGGTGGCGCCGCTCGCCCCGGGCGCGGCGGACGTGGTGGGCGCCGGCGTCGCGGACGGCGTGGCCTCCGCGGGGGCGCTCGGCGAGGCGGACGGCGTGGGCGCCGCGGTCGGCGCGGCGGACGGCTGGGCGTAGGGCGCTGCCTGGCCGCGACCCGGCGTCGGCTCGAACGCGATCCAGCCGATGCCGGAGAAGTACAGCTCGGGCCAGGAGTGCAGGTCGTGGGATCCGACGCGGTAGGTGATGAGGTCGCCGTCGCGCCCGACCTGGTCGCCCGGCAGGTAGCCCACGGCCACGCGCGACGGGATGCCCGCCTCGCGCGCCATGATCGCCATGGCCGACGCGAAGTGCACGCAGTAGCCGGAGCGCACGCGCAGGAACTCCCCCACGACGTCCACGCCGCTGCCGTCGTAGCCCTGCTGGACGGGCGCGTCCTCGGAGTAGCGGAACTGCCCGCCGGTGAAGAACTCCTGGAGCGCGAGCGCCTGGTCGTATGGCGTGTCGATGCCGGCCAGCACGTCGGCCGTGGTGGAGGCGACGATGGCCGGGGTGTCGGTGGGGATCTGCAGGTACGGCTCGAGGTCGTCGTCCGTCTCCGGCGGCACGGCCTCCAGCTGCTCGCGGTCGGGGCGGGGCAGCCCGCTCGTCACGGTGTAGCTCTGGTCGCGGCTGTCGGAGTCGGACGAGCGGATCGCGAGGCCCTGCTCCGACCAGCGCCACGAGCCCTCGAGCCCGGCGACGCTGCGGGGCGCGTAGGGCACGGGCAGCCAGGCGCTCGAGGAGCCCTCGACCTGCACGCGCGCCTCGACCTCCTCGGCCGGCACGTCGGATCCGGCGCCGAGGTCGGGGCCGATCTCGTCGACGGTGTTCCCGTCCGGCGGGCGCAGCGGCGACGGGGCCCACTCGTCGCCCTCGAAGCGCGAGAGCGTCGTGACCTTGAAGTAGAGGGGCGTCAGCGATTCGGTCGAGTAGCGGAGCGCCTCGACGTCGACGGGGCGGCGGAGGTCGTCGCCGAGGTCGAGGATCGGGTTGACGACGCGCGATCCTCCCTGGCCGGAGCCGGTACGCGGGCAGCGTCAGGTCGCCGCGCGTCTCCGAGTCGCTCGAGCGGGGCTTGGCGAACTGGCCGGCCATGCGG
>NZ_QWGT01000410.1 GCF_003576405.1 Clavibacter lycopersici | reverse complement strand
GGCGCCGGAGAGCGCGGCGACGGCGATGGCGGTGGCCGCCACCGACGCGCCGGCCGCCGTCGCCGCGTGCCAGGAGACGAGGAGCCCCACGAACACGGCCGCGATGCCGAGCACGGCCGCGAGCGCCATCCGGGTCGGGATCCTCGTGGTCCAGTGCCCGGCCGCGACGGCCGGCGCGAGCAGCAGGCCGACGACGAGCAGGGATCCGACGGCCTGGTACGACGCGACGACCGCGAGGGTCACGAGGCCCACGAGCGCGGCCTGCGCCGAGCGGGGGCCGAGGCCGAGCACGGCGGCGATGCGCGGATCCAGCGCGAGCGCCACGAGCGGACGGTGGAACGCCCACGCCACGGCGAGCCCCACGACGGCCGCGCCGGCGAGCAGGGCGATGTCGACGGGAGCGATGGCGAGGATGTCGCCGAAGAGGATCGCGGTCGCATCCGTGGCGAAGCTGCCGGAGTGGGAGATCACCACGACGCCGAGCGCGAGCATCGCGACGAACAGCAGGCCGATGCTCGTGTCGTAGGAGAGGCGGCCGCGGCGCTGCAGGGCGGCGATCCCGAGGCTCATCGCGACCGCGCTCAGCGCGCCGCCGACGAGCACGGGCAGCCCGAGGACCGTGGCGAGCGCCACCCCGGGGAGCATCCCGTGGGCGAGCGCCTCCCCCAGGAAGGCCATGCCGCGGATGACGACCCACGTGCCGACGACACCGCAGAGGATCGCCACGAGCGAGCCGCCGAGGAGGGCGCGCTGGAGGAAGTCGAGCGCGAACGGCTCGAGGATTCCGCGGGTGAGGAACGACACGATCGCCGACCCTAGTCGAGAATGAGAACGCTTATCAAATGGGTAGGATCGGGGTCATGCCCTCGTCGACGACCACCGCGCCCGCCGCCGTCCTGCGCGGGATCCGCGTCGACCTCGGCGGTCATCGTGCCCTCGACGGGGTGGACCTCGACCTCATGCCGGGCGCGCTGACGGTGATCGCGGGGCCGAACGGCGCCGGCAAGTCGACCCTGCTGGAGGTGGTCGCGGGGACCCGCCCGCCCACCGCCGGCACGCGCGCCGTCGCCGATGCGGCGGCCTTCGTCCCGCAGCGGACGGCCGTCTCGGACCGGCTCCCCGTCACCGTCCGCGACGTCGTGACGGTCGGGGCGTGGGGGCGCGCGCATCGCTGGCGCCGCCTCGACCCGGCCGCGCG
>NZ_QWGT01000409.1 GCF_003576405.1 Clavibacter lycopersici | reverse complement strand
CCGAGCACGAGGCCGCCGATGGCGCCGAGCATCGCGAGGGGGAGGGCGAGCGGGCCCGAGAGCCACGCGACGGCGCCGCGGAGGCTCGCGGCGGAGGGGGGCACGTTCGTCATGGGAGCTCCTTGGCCGAGGTGATGTGGGTGCTGGAGGCGTACAGGCGGATCTTCTCGCCCGAGTTCACGGGGGGCACGTACATGAGCATCTGCGCCGTGCGGACCGTGTCGAAGCCCTTCGCCGAGTCCGTGAGCCCGGTGATGGCCTGGACCTCCGGGTTCGCGTTGACCTTCGCCCCCTCGGCGGTGGGCTTCGCCACGATGCCGAGCTGGACGGTGACGCTCACGAGCGCCCCCGACTCCACGGTCGACATCGCGACGGGCGTCGCCGTGTCCGCCGTGGCGGCGAACTCGACCGAGCCGGTCTCGCCGATGGACGCCGGGAAGTCGACCTTGCGCTTCGCGTCCTGCGCGCGCACGCCGTCGTCCGTCGGGTCGAACAGGTCGGCGTACTGGCTCGCGTCGCCGTTGTTCAGGACGTCCGCGTAGGCCGCGGAGAGCTGATCCGGCTGCACGGCCAGGAGCTTCACGTCCGCCGCCAGCCGGGCCGCGCCGATCGCGGCAGGGGCCACGTCCGGGAGCGCCGCCGTCGTGGAGATGGGCATGGCGTACAGCACCCGGTAGTTGTCGCGCGGGCTGTCCTGCACGAGCGTCAGGGAGAGCGTGGGCGCGTCCTCCGTGTCCGGGTCCTTGACGACCGCCTGGACGGTGCGCGGCCAGGTCAGCGTCGCCTGCGGCAGCGTCAGCTGGAGGTCCCCGGCGGGGATGGCGGGGACGGCCGCGATGTCGGGCTTCGCCTTCCGCACCTGGTAGTCCGAGGTGCGCTCCTGCAGGGCCGGGCCGGCGAAGCGGGGCGCCAGGGCGGCGGCGTCGAGGGACTGGTCCGCCGCGGTCGCGACCTCCGAGACGCGGGACACGATGCGCTCGGCCTGGTCCTTGGTGACGACGGGCGGATCCGCGTCCTCCGCCTCGCGTGCGGCGTCGAGCGACGACGACGGGGTGGGCGTCGCGGTGGATCCCACGCCCGCGGCGAGGTCGGCCGGCGCGCCCTCGGAGGTGCAGCCGCTCAGGGCCAGGCCGGTGACGACGAGGACGGGCAGCGCGATCATGCCGCGACGACCGCGGCCGCGGGGCTGCGCGGGAGCGGTCCCGCTCCCGGCAGTGAGGGCCG
>NZ_QWGT01000408.1 GCF_003576405.1 Clavibacter lycopersici | reverse complement strand
CGGTCGAGCGTGGTGGCGGGCCAGGGTCCGCCGTGCTGCTGCGCGTCGGTGACGGAGACGCCCGTGGGCCAGGCGTCGACCAGCACTCGGCCGGCGCGAGCGGCGAGCACGCGGATCAGCTCCGCCGTCGCGGCGTCGGCCTCGCCCTCGCCGAGGTGGACGCTCGCGGTCAGCTCGCCGGTGAACGTGCGCGCGGCGAGGGCGGCGAGGTCCGTGCCCGCGGGGTACTCGACGAGGAGCGCGAACGGCCCGAAGACCTCGTGGCGGAGCGCGTCGCCCGCGGCCTCGAAGTCGGCGAGGGAGACGGCGGCGACCGTGGGCGTCACGGATCCGTCGTCGCCCGCGGGCGCCCGGCCCTCGGCGACGAGGCGCACGCCGTCCACCGCGATCGCGGCGGCGCGGCCCCCGGCGTAGCCCTCCGCGATCCTGGCGTTGAGCATCCCGTGCGGCGCGACGGCGCCGGCCTCCTCCGCGAGCACCGGGTCGAGGCCGTGGCCCGCGGGGATCAGCACGATGCCGGGCGCGGTGCACAGCTGCCCGGCGGATCCGGCCGCGCTCGCCACGAGGGCCGCTGCGATGTCCTCGCCGCGCTCTGCGGCGGCGCGCTCCGTGATGACGACCGGGTTGACGCTGCCCAGCTCGCCGAAGAACGGGATCGGGTCGGGGCGGGCCGCAGCGACGTCGGCGAGGAAGCGGCCGGCGCGGAGCGATCCCGTGAAGGTGGCGGCGCGGATCCGCGGGTCGCGCAGCATCGCGAGCCCCGCCTCCTCGCCCTCGACGAGCTGGAGCGTGCCCTCGGGCAGGCCCGCGTCGACGAGCGCGGCGGACGCGGCGGCGGCGACCCGGCGCGACAGCTCCGGGTGCCCCGGGTGCGCCTTCACGACCACCGGGCAGCCGACCGCGAGCGCTGAGGCCGTGTCGCCGCCCGCGACCGAGAACGCGAACGGGAAGTTCGACGCCGCGAAGTTGAGCACGGGACCCACGGGCACGAGGTACCGGCGGATGTCGGGGCGCGGGGCGGGCGCCGCCTCGGGATCCGCGTGGTCGATGCGCGCGTCGAGGTAGCGGCCGTCGCGGGTGGCTGCGGCGAGGATCCGCAGCTGCACGGTCGTGCGCGTCAGCTCGCCGGCGAGGCGGCCGGGTGCGAGCGCGGTCTCCCGCTCGGCCACGGGCAGCAGCTCCGGGCGGATCGCCTCGAGCGCGTCGGCGACGGCGTCGAGCGCGCGGG
>NZ_QWGT01000407.1 GCF_003576405.1 Clavibacter lycopersici | reverse complement strand
CGGAGGGCGGACGCGCGCGTGTGGGTGGGTCGGCCGGGCCAGCGCGATCGGGGCAGCTGGCCCGACCGGGTCGGGGGCCGGCTCAGGACTCCGGCGTGCAGACGGTCGCGAGGGCCGTGCGGAAGGCCTTGCGGTGGGCGTCGTCGAGGCCGCGGCCGAGCTCGCCGCGGGCATCCGTCACGAGGTGGCCGCACGCCTGGTCGTCGAGCGCCGTGCGCGCCGCGCCGATGGCGGGGACGAGGCGGGCGTCAACCGCGTTGATGCGCGGACGGACGCTCGTGGTGAGGTCGGGCGCGGTGGCGGGCGCCTCGTCGGGGTGCGCGTGCCAGCGGGCGATGAGCGCGTACTGCACCTGCTTGCTCGCCGTGATCTGCGCGCGGATGATGCGCTCGGCGGCGACCGGGTCGACCCCGTCGGCCTTCGCGGCGGCGGTCGTGGCGTCGACGACGGCCTGCTCGCGCGCGGGATCGGCGACCGCCTTGCCCGACAGCCACTTCGACGCGGCCACGTCGTCGGCGATCTCGAGGCGGTCGAGCGCGGCGGACGCCACGGCGGTGACCGCCTGCTGCTCCGCCGGATCGCGCGGGCACGCCTGCGCCGGCGCGGCGGCGCCGAGGACGGCGGCGAGGGTGACGGCGAACGCGGACGTGGCGAGGAGGGCGCGGCGGGGCATGGCGGATCCGTTCTTCAGGAGCGGGCGGAGCGGGAGCGGGCGGAGCGGGAGCGGGCGGAGCGGGAGCGGGCGAGGTGGGGTCGTGCGACGAGCAGGTAGGTCGGGTCGGTCGGGTCGCCGCGAGCATAGGCAGACGGCACGCCCGGGCGGATCCCGGAGTCCACAGGCCGGCCCGATCGGGGGCGGGCGGCCGCGACCGGCCCGTCGCTAGCGTGGGCGGATGACCACGCCCGACACCGCGCCCGCGCCCGCAACCGCCGCCGCCCCCGACCCGCGGGCCTCCCGCGCGATCCCCGGGATCCGCGGCGCGCTCCTCGCCCTGGCCGTCGGCATCGCCTCCGCGGTGCTCGGGCTGCTGCCGTGGATCCTCTCCGGGCTGCGCCTGCCGCTGCAGAACCTGTGGGCGGAGGACGTGACGTCCGCGGCCGACATGCCCATCGCGCTGCTGCCGTTCAACCAGTACACCGCGGGGCTGCTGGCCGGGGTGATCCTCGTGGGCGGCGGCATCGCGGGCGCCGCCGGCCGCGCGCTGCGCTCGCGGCTCCCGCGGCGCGGATCCTGGCT
>NZ_QWGT01000406.1 GCF_003576405.1 Clavibacter lycopersici | reverse complement strand
GCGGCGCGACGGGGAGCTGAGGGGCGGCGGTCCGGTCAGCCCGCGGGGACGCAGGGGCTGTCGCAACCCGCGGCGCGCTGCCGCTCGAGCTCCCGCTCCCGCGCCCGCGCCCGCTCCAGCAGCGACACGTGCAGGTACCCCGCGTAGCCGCCCGGCGTGCGGCCCTCGCGGCGGCTGGACGTGACGACCTCGCCCGCCGCCGACGCCGTGATGCGCGCGTCCAGCCGGCGGAGCCGGGCGACGAGGTCCACGTCCTCGTGCTCCTCGATCTCGGGGAACCCGCCGGCGGCGAGGTACGCGTCGGCACGCACGCCGAGGTTCGCGCCGTGCACGTGCCCGTTCGCCTCGCCGGGCACGCGCGTCGCCTGCCAGGCGGCGACCTGCTCGGCGCTCAGTCCGTCGAGCTCGGGGCGCACCGTGCCGACGACGACGTCGGCGCCCTCGTCGGCGAGGGCGACCTGGCTGGTGATCCAGGCGGGCGGCACCATGGAGTCGGCATCGGTCGAGGCGATCCAGTGCTCCTCGTCCTCGCCGTCCCAGCCGTCGCGTGCGGCGGCCACGCCGAGGGCGCGCGCGGCGCCCACCCGGCCGGCCGCGCTCTCGATGACCTCGACCCCCGCGGCGCGCGCCACCTCGGCGGTGCGATCCCGGCAGTCGTCGGCCACGAGGATCACGCGCACGCGGACCCCCGCCACTCGGGCCCGGGCCGCGGCGACCCCGACCGATGCGAGGCAGCGCCCGACCAGCTCCTCCTCGTCGCGCGCCGGGATGACGACCGTGACGGCGCGGATCCGCGCGGCGGGCTCCGCATCGGCGGCTGCCATGGCCGATCCGGCGGTCATCGCAGCCCCGTGCGGGTCGCGACCGAGCGCGGATCCGCCGACAGCACCTCGAGCAGGAAGTCGTCCTCCTCGTGCCGCATGAGCCGGTGGAGCCCGGGGACCGCGGCGAGCCGCGCGTGCACCTCGTCGCCGGTCCGCCGGAAGTCGCCCTCCGGGTGCCGCCAGTGGCAGGCGACCAGCGTGCCGGTCGCGCCGAGGGCGCCGGGCAGGGCGGCGAGCACGCGGTCGAACGCGGCGTCGTCGAGGTAGTAGCCGACCTCGCTCATCACGACGAGGTCGAAGGCGCCGGCAGGCCAGTCGTCGCCCACGTCGCGCACCTCGAGGCGCACGTGCGGCGCGTCGGCGAGCCGCGCGCGGGCCCGCTCGACCGCGGTCGGCGCGACGTCCACCGCGAGC
>NZ_QWGT01000405.1 GCF_003576405.1 Clavibacter lycopersici | reverse complement strand
TCCGGGGTCTGCGCGACGGCGACCGGATCGCGCGGGTCGAGCTCCGGCGGCGGGCGCGCAGCAGCTGACGCCGCCGGGCTCCCGCCGCCGTCACGGGTGTCAGGCGCCGGGCTCCCGCCGAACGCCGATGAGCTCGGCGAGCCCCGCCACGAGCCCCGCCGAGGAGAGCCGCGTCTCGACGTCGCGCCGGCCGGCCGCGCCGAGGTCCGCCGCGCGCGCGGGATCCCGCAGCAGCCCCACCACGGCGTCGGCCATGGCGGCGGGCTCGCCCACGGGAGTGAGGATGCCCGTGCGCCCGTCGGCGACGTAGTCCTCCGTGCCGGGGGTCGCGGTCATCACGACGGGTCGTCCGGTCGCCATCGCCTCCAGGCTCACCGTCATGCCGGACACGTGCAGGTTGTCCCGCGTCGCGACGGCCACCACGGTCGCGCGCGCGTAGAGGTCCGCGAGCTCGGAGTGCGTGAAGTACGGCACCTTGGTCACGCCGGCGGGCGCGGGCAGGTCCGAGGTGCTCTGCACCACGATCTCCGCCTCCGGCACGGCCGCGTGGACGCGGGCGAGCGCGGCGAACAGCGTCGCCGGATCCCGGTCCCGGTCGCCGCCCACGCTGACGACGCACGGCCTCGTCGGCGTGGGACGCGCGGGGTAGAAGGACTCGTCGACGCCGAACGCGAAGAAGCCCACGGGCGGTCCGCCCGGTCCCACGAACTCGCGCAGCGGCTCGACCTGGCCGCGGCTGATGACCCACAGGCCGTCCATGCGGCGGAGCACGTCGCGCATGCGGCCGAGGTCCCCGCCCGTGCCGCGCGCGAGCATGTCGGTCACCCAGATCACGCCCGTGTACATCTCCTGATGGGGCCGCGTGAGGAGCATGCGGCGGGCGGCGTTCTCGTCCCAGGTGATGCCGATGTCGCGGCTGCTCGACGCGGGCGCGGCCGGCCGGCGGCGCAGCGGGGCGACGCGGTCGCGGAGCGCGTCGAGGCGGCCGGGGGCGCGCAGCGGTGCGACGGTCACGTCGGCGTCGTACGCGCGCAGCCCGTCGAGGCCGTACGGCCAGGCACCGGGCACCTCGCCGGCCGCGTGCCGGGCGCTCCAGCGGGGCAGGTCGCGTTCGACGGGGAACAGGACCTCCACGGCCGGCCGGGCGGATCCCCCTGGCCGGGTCACGGGGTGCCCGCCGGGGTGGTGACGCGCGCCGCCGTGTCGGTCTCCGCGCCGTCGGCGGGGTCCGTGCCGTCGTGGGGATCCG
>NZ_QWGT01000404.1 GCF_003576405.1 Clavibacter lycopersici | reverse complement strand
GCGCCCTCGCCGGGAAGCACGTGCTCGTCGCGGGCGGCGCCGGAGCGGTCGGCCACGCGGCCATCCAGCTCGCGCGCTGGGCCGGCGCCACCGTGATCACCACGGTCAGCTCGCCCGAGAAGGCCGCCCTCGCGACGGCCGCCGGCGCGCACCACGTCGTCGACTACAAGGCGGGCGACGCCGCTGCGGAGATCCAGTCCATCGCGCCCGACGGCGTCGACCTGATCGTGGAGGTCGCCCCCGCGCAGAACGCGGAGCTCAACCAGGCCGTCGCGAAGAACCGCGCCTCCGTGGCCGTGTACGCGAACAACGGCGGCGACACCGTGACCCTGCCCGTCGTCGACAGCTTCGTGAAGAACCTGCGCTACCAGTTCCTGCTGCTGTACACGGTGGGCCAGGAGGCGCTCGACGCCGCCCGCGCCGACATCCACCTGGCGCTGATCGACGGCGCGCTGCCGGTCGGGGAGGACGCGGGCCTGCCCATCACGCGCTTCCCGCTCGAGCGCACGGCCGACGCCCACCAGGCGGTCGAGGACGGCGTGACCGGCAAGGTGCTGATCGACGTCTCCGCCGCCTGATCCGAGGCTCCCGGACGACGGATGGCCGCACCGCCCTCGGGCGGTGCGGCCATCGGCCTGTCCGGTGGATCCCGGAGCTGCCTAGTCGGTGCCCGCGACCCGGCGACGGGGCCGCTGCGGGCGGGACAGCAGGTGCTGCATGACGAGCGGCGCGAGGGCGCTCGCGTTGAGGCACGTGGAGACCAGGAACGTGATCGCGAGCAGGTTCGTCGGGATGTCCCACGCGTCGGCGAGCAGGTGCAGCGCGAGCACGGCCAGCGAGACGACGAGCAGCAGCCACGAGGATCCGCGCAGCCAGCGCGGGGTGCGCGCCCCCGCGAGGGCGACGACCGCCATGACGGCGGCGTTGGCGATGGCGAGGGCGAGCGGGCCGGTCATGCCGCCCCTCCGCGTCGTGTCCGGTGCTCCCTGGCGTGATCGAGCATCGTGTCGTCCCCCTTCGACGGGCCGGATGGCCTGCCTCCACCCTCTCGTGACGGGAGCGTCGGGTGAAGTCGGCGATATCGGGGACACGACGCCGCCCGGGCGCGTCGTCAGCGGTCGGCGCGCACCATCGGGGTCGCGCCGGAGAGGTCGAGCCCCACGTCGACGAGCTCCACGCGGCCCGCGAGCGCGCGGCCGGGCCCGCGCAGCAGGCCGGGCTTGCCCGCGCCGAACGTGACCGTGACGTC
>NZ_QWGT01000403.1 GCF_003576405.1 Clavibacter lycopersici | reverse complement strand
CGCCGCGGCCGCCGCCCGCGCGGCCGAGCGCCGCGCCGATCCCGACATCGACACCGTGCAGCCCGTCGCGCGCACAGTCGCCGAGACCGTGCCGCCCGGCATGGTCATCGCGGGCGCCTGGGCCTGGCGGCTGCTCGTCATCCTCGGCGTGCTCGGGGTCCTGGCGTGGCTCGTGATCCAGCTGGAGTACGTGGTCATCCCGCTGTTCCTCGCCATCGTGCTCGCGGCGCTCCTCGTCCCCATCTCGAACTGGATGCAGCGCCACCACGTGCCCAAGTGGCTGGCCGTCGCGATCTCCGAGATCGGCGTGATCGTCGCCGTCGGAGCGCTCGTCTACCTCGTGACGACGCAGATCATCGGCCAGTACGACTCCCTCCGCGCGCAGACGCTCACGCGCTACGCCGACCTCCGCGGCTTCCTCACGGACGGGCCGCTCCAGCTGTCCGAGCAGCAGCTCAACGACGCGTACGCGCAGGCGGTCGACGCCGTGCAGCGGGACGCGGGGGCGCTGCTCAGCGGCGCCCTGTCCGTCACGTCGTCGCTCGGCCACGTGCTCACGGGCGTGCTGCTGGTGCTCTTCTCGACCCTCTTCATCCTCATCGACGGCGCGGGCATGTGGCGCTGGGTCGTGCGGCTGTTCCCGCGGCTCGCGCGCCCCGCGGTGGACGGCGCGGGCAAGGCCGGCTGGACCACGCTGCAGAACTTCGTGAAGGTCCAGGTGCTCGTCGCGCTCATCGACGCGGTCGGCATCGCCGGAGGCGCCGCGATCATCGGGGTGCCGCTCGCCATCCCCATCGGCGTGCTCGTGTTCCTCGGCTCGTTCATCCCCATCGTCGGCGCGGTCGTCACGGGCACGCTCGCGGTGTTCGTCGCCCTCGTCTACAACGGGCTCACGCAGGCGCTCATCATGGTCGTCATCGTGCTGGCCGTGCAGCAGATCGAGGGCCACATCCTCCAGCCGCTCATCATGGGCTCGGTCGTCAAGGTCCACCCGCTCGCGGTCGTGCTCTCGGTCGCCGCGGGCGGCATGGTCGGCGGCATCGCCGGCACGTTCTTCGCCGTGCCGCTCGTCGCGACCCTCAACTCCATGGTCAAGCACGTCGCCAGCGGGGCGTGGCGGGGGAACCCCGAGCCGCCGCCCCCAGCGGTCCCCGCCGACGCCTCGCACGCCACCCGCCGTCCCCGCCCCAGGAAGCGCACCCCATGACCGACGCCGCCACCGCATCCGCCGCCCCGACCCCCGCCGAGCGGGCCGCCGCC
>NZ_QWGT01000402.1 GCF_003576405.1 Clavibacter lycopersici | reverse complement strand
AGACCCCGACCCCGTCGCCGAGCCCCGTCCCCTCGGGCGCGCCGGCGCCCGCGCCGACCGTGGAGACGCCGCCCTTCTCCACCGACGGCGCCGTCGCGGTGACGGGCACCCGGCCCGCGGGCGTCGACGTGCAGGTCACCATCGCGAGCGTCCCCGCCGCCGTCACGCTCCCCTCCTCCACCACCTGGCGCGCGAGCGCGACCGGCGTCCCGGACGGGCAGAGCCCCGTGCGCGTCACCGCGGGCGGCCAGGAGGCCACCGCCACGGCCTCCGTGCTGCGCGCCCCGGGCGTCAACAGCTTCTCCGTCGTGACCACGGGGCTCGTCAGCGGCACGGGGTACCCGGGCGCCACGGTCGACGCGCGCTCCGGATCCGCCGCCTGCCGCGCCACCGTCGGCGCCTCGAGCACGTGGGCGTGCCTCCTCGCCCCGCCGCCGCCCTCCGGGACCGGCGTCCCCGTCACCGCGACGCAGACCACGCCGTGGAGCACGGGCACGCCCGCCGTCGGACGCGGCACGGGCAGCTTCGACACGACGGCGCCGGGCGCCGCGGTCATCACTGCCCCCGCGGCCGGCGCCACGGTCGACGCCGCGGGGATCACGATCTCCGGCACCTCGGACGAGGACGGCGACGTCGTGCGCGCCTATCTCTCGGGCTACGGCGATGCGGCGTGCCAGGCGCAGGTCGCGGGCGGTCGGTGGTCGTGCACGACCGGCACGCTGCCGCCGGGCCCGCTCGGGATCACGGCGACGGTCACGGATCCGCTCGGCAACATCAGCACGCTCGCGGCCGAGGTGGGCGTCACAGTAGCCGCGCCCGCGACCTCGCCCACGCCGGGCGCGACGACGCCGCCCGCTACCCCCACGCCCGAGGCCACCAGCTCGCCCGAGGGCACCCAGGCGGCCCCCGCGCCCGGATCCGGCGGCGGAGGCGGCGCGACCGGCACCGCACCGGGCTCCGACGGCGCCCCCGGCTCCGGATCCGAGCCCGCGGCCGCCGCGCCCGGAACCTGGAACGCGCCCACGCGCTTCGGCACGTCGCTCCAGCCGCTGCCCACGGCGTTCACCGACGGCCGGGGCCTCCTCCCGCTCCTCCTCGCCCTCGGCGCGGTGCTCCTCGTGACCCTCCCCGCGCTGCTGCTCCGCGGCGCCCTCGTCGCGCGCTTCGGCGGTCGCCACCGCGCCGCGGAGGACGTGACGCCGCTGCCGTCTCGCAGGTCGCGGTCGCCGCGTCGCGGGACGACGTCACGCCCGTCATCACGGGCGTCCAGCTCGA
>NZ_QWGT01000401.1 GCF_003576405.1 Clavibacter lycopersici | reverse complement strand
GGCACCGCCGCCGCGAGCACGTCGAGCGTGCCCTGCCCGCCGTCGGCCATGGGGGCGATGACCACGTCGTCACCCGGGCGCGCGCGGAGCCAGCCGCGCCGGAGGGCCTCGGCGGCCTCGACGGCGGTGGCGGATCCGGTGAGCGAGTCGGGCGAGACGACGACGCGCAGCGGGCGGGGAGCGGCGGTGCTCATGGCGCCAGTCTGCCGGACGGGTCGGAGCGGCTCGCGACATGCCGGAGATCAGGGGCCGGCGCCGGCGCCGGATCAGTCCGGCGCGACGCCCGCCCGGTGCGCGAGCAGCGCAGCGCCGACCAGCCCGGCGTCGTTGCCGCGGCTCGCCGCGATGATCTCCGTGTCGAGGTGCAGGAACGCCTCGAAGCGCGCGAACTCGTGCGCGGCCGCGCCGCCCACCACGATGAGGTCGGGCGACATGATCGACTCCAGGTGCCGGTAGTAGCGCTCCAGCCGCGCCGCCCACTCCTCGAAGGTCAGCCCCTCGCGGCGCACCGCGGAGAACGCGGCCTGCATCTCGTAGTCGCCGCCGTCGATGTGGACGTGCCCGAGCTCGCTGTTCGGGATCAGCGTGCCGTCGTGCAGGAGCGCCGTGCCGATGCCCGTGCCGAGGGTCGTGAGGATCACGAGGCCGCCGCGGCCCTGCAGCACGCCGTACTCGAGCTCCGCCACCCCGGCCGCGTCGGCGTCGTTGACGGTGAGCACGTCGATCCCGCTGCGCTCGCGGATCGCGGTGCGCGCGTCCATGCCGAGCCAGCGGTCGGAGATGTGGGCGGAGGAGCGCACGATGCCGTCGCGCACGATCCCGGGGACGCCGACGCCCACCGGCAGGTCCTCGTCGGGTGTGAGCTCGAGCACGATCTCGGCGATCACGTCGGCGATGTCCTCGGGCTCGCCGCCCACCGGCTTCGCGACGGTCATGCGCTCGGTGAGGCGGATCCCCGTGGTCACGTCGACGATCCCGGCCTTGAGCGTCGTGCCGCCGATGTCGATGCCGAGAGCCAGCCGGTCGCGGTGGGCGAGGGCCGCGTGGGCGCCCTCGGGCGCGGCGACCACGGCGCGATCGACGGGGATGAAGCCGACCGCCGCCGGACCGCCGTCGTGCGTCCCGGCGTCGTGCGCCGGTCCGCTGTCGGAGGCGGGCCGCGGCGCGGTCTCGGGCTGGGGCACGGCGGGGCCTCTCGGTTGCGGGTCTCGGGTCTCGGCTTGCGGATCCGGGGGCGGTCAGTGGCGCGGGGCGGATGCGGCGCGCGGTCGGGCTGTGGGGCTGCGGCACGGACGC
>NZ_QWGT01000400.1 GCF_003576405.1 Clavibacter lycopersici | reverse complement strand
GGCCCGACCTCGAGCGGCGACGCACCCGGCCAGCGCACCTGGTCCGCCATCGGCAGCACGGGCGTGCGCGGCGCGGCGGCCTCGGCGCAGTCCGGGCACCACGACGAGCGGCGGCGCTCGCGACCCGGACGCCTCCGCTGCTCCTCGGGCGTGGCGACGAAGACGTGCCCCGCGTCGCACTGCCAGGTGAGCAGCACGTCGGCCGCGGGCGGCACCTGGGTCAGCGTGATCCCGCGGTTGAACTCCGGGTGGTACTGCCGGATGAGCACGGGGAACGACGCCCACGCCTCCCGGTAGGTGCCCACCGGGTACGGCACGTCGAGGCCGCGCGACCAGCGGCGTCGCGCCCACCACGCATCCACCGGCTCGGGCATGCCGTCACGCTAGGGGCAGCCACCGACGTCCCCTAGCGTGGGGCGATGCCCGACCTCGCGACCGACCGGTTCCTCCTCCGCCGCTTCTCGGACGCCGACGCGCCCTTCCTGCTCGACCTGCACGCGCGGCCGGAGGTGATGCGGTGGATCGGCTCGGGCGCCGTGCAGCCGGATCCCGCGCAGGCCGCCGACCGCGCAGCCCGCTACGCCGCGCTCGACCACCCGGTGCGGGGGATCTGGGCGATCGTCGACCGCGACGGCGGCGCCCTCCTCGGCACCCTCCTGCTCAAGGGCCTGCCCGAGTCGGCCGCGCCCCTGGCCGGGGACGACCCCGCCCCGCGCGACGTGCCGGAGGAGGGCGAGACCGAGATCGGCTGGCACCTGCACCCGGACGCCTGGGGTCGCGGCGTCGCGACGGAGGCGACCCGGCGGGTGCTCGTCCACGCGGCCGAGGGCGGTCTGACGCGCGTGCTCGCGGTCACGAACCCGGCGAACGCGCCGTCGCAGGCGGTGTGCCGGCGGATCGGGATGCGTCCCCTCGGCCGCACGCGCGGCTACTACGACGCCGACTGCGAGCTGTTCCGCGTCGACCTGCCCTGACCCCGACGACGGGTCGCGCTGTCCGCTGGACGCGATCCGCCGACGCTTCCATGTGACATGGCACCCACCTCCGGGGCTAGCGTGGAAGGCGATGCGAGGGGGCACCGCGACGATGCGGGGCGTCCGGATCCGCATCGCGCACCTGGAGGACGATCGACGATGATCACGCAACCATCCGCACCCGGACGCGGGACGCCCGCCGCGGGCGACGCCCCGACCCCGCGGAGGAGGAGGGGGATCCGGGCGCTCGCCGTCACCGCCGGCCTCGCCACCGCCCTGTCCCTCGCGGGCCTGCCGGCGCACGCCGCGACGCCCGCCCCGACACCCA
>NZ_QWGT01000399.1 GCF_003576405.1 Clavibacter lycopersici | reverse complement strand
GCGTCCTCGAGCGCCGGCCGGGCGGCGCGCACCTCGTCGGCGCCGCGGAACGCGGCGATCGCCCGGTCGGGACCCGCGACGCGCAGGAGGCCGGTCGGATCCACGACGAGCAGGGGCGGCAGCCCGGGCCGGGGGCGGGCGCCGGCGTGCAGGATCAGCAGCACCTCGTCGGGCCTGCGGAGCGCGAGCGTCGCGAAGTGGTCGGCGAGGGCCCAGCTGGGCGCGTTCCACTTCCACGACTCGACGGCGTCGGGACGCGCCGCGTGCACGGTCGCCCGCAGCTCCGCGATCGCGTCGCCCATCGGGTGCACGAGGGCGGCCAGTCGCGCGTCGACGTCGTGCCCGGACGTTGCGGGATCGCCGTGCGGCACCGGTCGGCCCGCCTAGCCGGCGCGGAAGTAGTAGGCGTCCGCGGCCATCCCCGGCACCGTCGCCCAGAGGCCGTCCGCTGCGCCCTCGATCGGGATCTCGACGACGACGTTCCCGGTCGCTGTGCCCTGCGACTCCAGCAGCTCCGCGTCGTCGGTGAACGCGGGCGCCGGCGCGAGCGCGAAGCTGTCCGCGGCGGAGTACGGGGATCCGTCGGCGGCGAGGAAGCCCACGACCAGCTCCGACAGGGGGTCGCCCTCGGCGGAGCCGAGGTACGTGGCCGTGACCGGCACGACCGCGTACTGCATGCCATCCGCGGGCGGCGGGTTCCCCTCGTCCGCCGCGAGCACCGCCGCGGTCGCGTCGAGGACGGGCGTGCCCAGCGTGATCTCCCACTCGGGGCCGTCGACGCCGTCGCCCGTCACGGGCGTCCCGATGGGCAGCGGGTCGTCGGGGCTCGTGCCGGGCTGGGCGGTCGCGTCGTCGTCGCCGTCGCCGAGGCCGTCGGTGGGCTCGGGGCTCACGTAGCCGGAATCGGCGCCCGCGGACTCCACCGCGTCGGACACCGAGCCCACGAACAGCACCGTGTACACGATCGCGAGCACGACGCTGAGGACGAAGCCGACCGCGCCGAGCACGATCCCGGTCACCGCGAGCGGCTTCCCGTCCATCCGCCGAGCCAGCGAGACGATGCCCAGCACGACCGCCGCGACGGCCGGCACGAACACCACGTAGTTGAGGAACGGGATCAGCGCGCCGACCACCGTCACGATGCCCACGACGAGCGACGCGATCGCGAGGCCCTTGCTGCCGCGGGGGCGAGGCGGCTGGCCGGTCGCGGAGGGCGGGGCGGGCATGGGCGGGGCGTAGCCGCCCGGGGCGTAGCCGGGTCCGGAGCCGTGCGGGGCGTAGCCGGATCCGGGGGCCGCGGCGGTGTCGGCGGGGGCCGAGAGGCCGGTC
>NZ_QWGT01000398.1 GCF_003576405.1 Clavibacter lycopersici | reverse complement strand
CCTTCGGGCCGATCTCGATGGATCCGCCCACCGCCGCGACGCGCTCCCGCATGCCGCGCTGGCCGAGCCCGCCGGGGCCCTTCCGCACGGGGCCGGACGCCGCGGACGCCGCCGCGCCCGCGGGTCCGCCGTCGCTGACCTCCACCTCGACCCGGTCGGCGAGGTAGCGGAGGCGGAGGTCGACGCGCGCGCCCATGCCCGCGTGCTTCCGCACGTTCGTGAGCGACTCCTGCGCGACCCGGTAGACGATGAGGTCGACCGTCGGGGTGAGCGGCCGCGGCGTGCCGATGACGTCGTACGCGACGGTGAGGCCCGCGCCGCACGCGTCCGCGACGAGCTCGTGCAGCTGGTCGACGCCGCGGGTCGACGCGGTGCGGGTGGGGTCGGAGCCGGCGCCGTCGTCGGATCCCCGGCCGTCGTCCTCCTGACGGAGCGCGACGAGCATGCGGTGCAGCTCCTCGATGGCGCTGCGCGCGTTGTCCTCGACGATGCCGAGCGACGCCTCCGCCTTCTCGGTGTCGCGCTCGAGGACCCGCCGCGCCGCGCCCGCGTGCACGCCCATCACGGACACGTGGTGCGCCACGACGTCGTGCAGCTCGCGGGCGATGCGCACGCGCTCCAGCGTGACCGCCTGCTCGGCCACGCGCTCCCGCTCGGTCGCGAGCTCCGCCGTCCGCGTCTCGAGCGCGCAGCGGTCGCGCGCCGACGCCCACGCCCGGTCGCCGAAGTACCAGGCGCCGCCGAAGTAGAGGAGGTTCGTGATGATCGAGATGAGGCCGGCGGCGACGGGGGCCGGGATCCAGGCGTCGTCGGGCGCGTTCTCGAAGGTCGAGCCGGAGAGCGAGTAGAAGCCCGAGGTCTGCAGCAGCGAGCTGAACAGCCACGCGAACATGCCGACGACGATGATCCCGCGCACGATGTTCGCCCGGAGGCGGCTCCTGCCCCACGCGCCCAGCGAGTACATGGCGATGAACATGGCGATGTTGGAGAACATCAGCTCGGGCACGAACTGGTACGCGCCGACGATGAAGGTGGCGCCGATCACGAGCGTGACGGCCTCCGGCTGCAGCCGGCGGAAGGCGAGCGGCACGCACATGAGCACGATCCAGGCCGCGATGATCCACATCGCGGGCCGGGAGGGGTACATGCCGAGCGCGTAGTACTGCATGACGCTGAAGGTGGTGAGCACGAGCATCACCGCCGCCAGCAGCACGTCGAAGCGCAACCCCGCGCGGTCGGGACGCGGGCGCACCCAGAAGCGGTCGACGCTGTCGGGGGCGGATGCGGCGCTCATCCGCCCACGGTATCGACGCGGCCCCCGCGGGCGCATCCGCCGGATGACGGA
>NZ_QWGT01000397.1 GCF_003576405.1 Clavibacter lycopersici | reverse complement strand
CGATGCGGCGGAGAGCGCCGACGCGGCCGCGACGATCGGCGCCGCGGCGACGGCGGCCTCGACCGGCGCGGTGTCGGCGTGCGGCGTGCGCGGGCGGTGCGAGGGATCCCTCGTTCCGGTGGGGGTCAGCGTTGTCGTCATGGTTCCTGGCGTCTCTGGGCGTCGATCGTCTCCGCCCTCCCGCTCATCTTGCATGGTGCTCCCGCGGCAGGACGCCTCCGGGGTCCCGGGAGGTGGCAGGTGCTTCGGCGCGGCCCCGCCGGAGAGCGGGTCTTCGCTCCGCGGATGTCCGCTGAGCGAAACCGCGTCCCCCGGCGGCTTGCGGCGAGCGGCTGCCGTCGCTCTCGGCGGGCGCCCTGCGCGTGCACCGGGCACGCACCGGATCCGCACGGTCCGGCCGCCTAGGCTCGGGGGCGCGGTCGACTCCCGCATCCCTTCCGCACCGCACCCGCATCCCCGAGAGGCGCCGCATGACGAGCGACCGGTCCCTGGCCTTCATCCTGCTGCGCTCGTGCCTGGTGATGGTCGCCCTCGGCGTGGTCGTCGTGCAGACCGGCGGCGGACTGGGGGTCGTGGGCGTCGTGGCGTTCGTCCTCGCGGCGGGCCTCGGCGGCGGCGCGACCTTCTACTGGCGGCGGCACCTCGCCGCGAAGCGGGACGACCCCTTCCGCTGACGCGCGATCCCGGTCCCGGCGCCGCGCGTCACACCGGGTCGGCGACCGTCGACGTGAGGGTCGACGACCCGTCCGGGCGGCGGCGGACCTCGATCCGGTCGGCGACGCGCTGCTTCAGCTCCTCGACGTGGCTGACGATCCCGACCGTGCGGCCGTCGGAGGAGAGCCGCCCGAGCTCGGACATGACGGCGTCGAGGGTCTCCGGATCCAGCGTGCCGAAGCCCTCGTCGACGAAGAGCGTGCCGAGCTGCAGCCCGCCCGCCTCGGCCTGCACGACGTCGGCGAGGCCGAGCGCGAGGGCGAGCGACGCGTAGAACGTCTCGCCGCCGGAGAAGCTCGCGGGCTCGCGCACGCGGTCGACGACGTGGTCGCGGATCTGCAGGGCCAGCCCCGTCTTCCGCGACCGGCTCGTCGCCTCCCGCTCTTCGCTCACCTCCAGCTCGTAGCGGCCGCTCGACATGATCCGGAGGCGCGCGTTCGCGGCCTGCACCACGTCCTCGAAGCGGCGCAGCAGCACGTAGGTGCCGAGCGTCGTGCCGCGGGTGTTCTCGGGGGTGATGGCGTTCGCGACCTCGGCCATGCGGATCGCGGCGCGCGCCTGGTCGCCCGCGCGCTCGCTCTCGCGGCGGGCGGCGTCGTGCCGGGCGAGGGCGGCTGCGCTGCGGTCTGCCC